>NZ_CAXAOJ010000016.1:0-122166 GCF_963970945.1 Pseudomonas sp. RA_5y_Pfl1_P24
TTCTGCCTTTGGCTCAAGCGCCTCGAATCCGAACGATTCAAAACGTCCCCTGACGATACGGATGAAGCCATTGTCCTGACGGTTCAGGAACTGAACTGGCTGCTCGACGGTTTTGATCTCTGGCGCAACCGTCCGCATCAGGTTTTGACGCCGCGATTCGTCGCTTGATTGGGTATAATCCGGGCCATGATTTCCATGCCCGACGACCTCCCCGATGATCCGGTTCTGCTCAAGCAAATGCTTGTGCAGATGCTCAGTGAGCGTCAGGTGGACAAAGACCAGATTGTTGATCTGAAAGAACAGATCCGGCTATGGCGTGAACGTTTTTTCGGGCGTAAATCAGAACAAACCGTCGATCCGCAGACGCCACAGCTCGCGCTCTTTAATGAACCTGAAAGTCTCGCGGTTCCGGTCTGCGATGAGTCTGACGAAGAAGTCGTTGCCCCGACCCAACGCCGAGGCAAACGCAAACCACTGTCAGCCGATCTACCACGCATCGAAGTCATTCACGAACTGCCCGAACATGAACTGACCTGCGCGTGCGGCTGCCGCAAACACACCATCGGTGAAGAAACCAGCGAACAGCTTGAAATCGTGCCGATGCAGATCCGGGTGATCAAACACATCCGCAAGGTCTACGGCTGCCGTGGTTGTGAAGCCACGCCAATCACCGCCGACAAACCGGCCCAATTGATCGAAAAAAGCATGGCCAGCCCCAGCGTCCTGGCGATGCTGCTGACCACCAAATACGTCGACGGTCTGCCACTGTATCGGTTCGAAAAAGTCCTTGGCCGACACGGCGTCGACATCCCACGCCAAACCCTGGCGCGCTGGGTGATCCAGTGCTGCGAACACTTTCAGCCGCTGCTGAATCTGATGCGCGACCGGTTGCTGGAAAGTCCGGTGATCCACTGCGATGAAACGCGGGTACAAGTGCTGAAGGAACCGGATCGAGACCCGGCCAGCCAGTCCTGGATGTGGGTGCAGGCCAGCGGCCCGCCTGAGCGCCCAGTTATTCTTTTTGACTACACCACCAGCCGCGCGCAGGAGGTGCCACTGCGTCTGCTCGCCGATTATCGTGGCTACCTGATGAGCGACGATTACGCTGGCTATAACGCCGTGGGTGCGCAACCGGGTGTCGAGCGTCTGGGCTGCTGGGCGCATGCGCGGCGCAAGTTCGTCGATGCGCAAAAAGTGCAACCCAAAGGCAAGACGGGCCGTACCGATATCGCGCTGGCCATGATTAACAAGCTGTATGGAATCGAACGTGAACTCAAAGAGGTCACGGGTGATCAGCGTTTTGTCGGTCGCCAGGAACAGAGCTTACCGGTGCTTGCCCAACTGAAAAGCTGGCTGGAGAAAACCCAGTCCCAAATGACGCCGCAAAGTGCGCTGGGCAAGGCCGTTAATTATCTGGCCAGCAACTGGAGCCGGCTGGAGCGTTACGTGGAGGCTGGGTTTTTACCGATAGACAACAATAAAGCCGAGCGCGCAATAAAGCCGTTTGTCATAGGGCGCAAGGCATGGCTGTTCAGCGATACGCCCAAAGGCGCCACCGCCAGTGCGCAGATCTATAGCTTGGTCGAGACCGCCAAGGTCAACGGCCAGGAGCCCTATACGTGGCTGCGCCACGTACTTGAGCGGTTGCCGCATGCATCCACGGCAGAAGACTACGAAGCGTTGTTACCGTGGAACTGCTCACCGGAAATGCCACGGTAAACGGAAACCGTACCTGATTGTAGGTGTGCTTGGTGGCTTGGTGGATCGCTTACAGAGAGACGGGCGCTGTATCGAGGTGTGTTCACCAGCGTTACTGACCTGAAAGCCGCAATCCGCCAATTCATCACGACTCACAACGAGCATTTGGCCAAGCCGTTCAAATGGAACAAGACGGCAGAGGCCATCATCAGCTCGGTATATATGGCAAAGCTGAGCGTGACGAAAAACAAGCTAATGAATTAAGCACTCGGGACATTAGGTATGTAAGCTATAGTTGGACATTTCGTTATTAGAACCTAAAAATTCAACAATTTTTTAACGTATATATCAAGAGCCTGTAACTGAGATTTTGAAGCCCCCACTGACTTATTGGTAATCTCGAGAGATAAGTCGCGAATAGCTCTAACCTGAAAATTGCTTTCATCATATAGAGGAATATTAATATATTTGGTAACACTAACACCTAAGCTAAGCTTAGATGCGTAGGCAGATATGGTGCCTGAGATCACAGGAGCATTCAAAAATCCAGTTAAATACGCAGCCTCACCTTCTGTTTCAACGGGAATAAAATAAAGCTTATGATCTGGAATAACTAGCTTCTCACCTGCATACTCTGTTTTGGCACTGCCGATATATGCTGCGGCAAATACCCTACCAATCTCCCGCCACAGAACCTTATACGGCGAGAACGTATAAGCCCCCATATTCCACAAAGAATAAAAAGCTTCTTTTTTTTGAAATTTTTTATAACTACCCCGAGCTAAAAGCTGAGTTTCGAACCGCCTTAAAAACCTATACGTCAGGCGCGCATTGGTTTTGAGGTCTGGGTCACCATGCATACCACGCTGAGGAACAATGATCCGTAATTTTTCGTCCGGAATAGCACAAAATGCTTTCACTCCTTTACCTCTCAAAAGAGGAAACAGGTGCTCAGATTCTATCAAGGCTGTGACTTCGGGAATGCCTTTTGTTTTCCCGATAGCGGCAGCATTTTGTATTTTTACTACAGAGTAATTTATCCTTGCCCTCTCGTAGACCCAAAAAACCCCGTTGCGATCTGCCGTTACTCCTTTACGAGCTGTGTACAAACGCTCAGCGCCAGCAAATACCTTTGCAAACACCGCCTGCTCTTCATCAGATCCAATTAACCAGGGCCCTCCGCCTTCGTCACCTGGCACAGGTACAGCCGTGTGATTAATCTGATTTGCAGCCTGCCGAAAATCTTGAGCCGTTTTCGACCTCCGTAGCGTTGAAGCTAAGCCCTCTGCTGCAGTCCAAATACGATAGGGTACGGGAAAAACGGTTTGCGCATCTCGTTGTAAAACCAAAAAGCGAGGCATATTAGTCACACCATCAAATGGACTTATCGCATCGAAATCTTCAACTAGTAGCACTTTACAACTTAGCTTATCAGGCCCAACCGAAAACTTCCGAAACCCTGCACTTGAAGGTGTAGTAAAAACAGATCCCGGCAAGAAAAAACCTAGTCGACCTAACGGCGCCAAATAATGATAAATGGCTTGATAAGTCACTACCGTTGAAATATCCGCCTCAATCCCGCCGACCCATTTATCTTTACTAAAAACACCAAGTTGTTTGCATTGCGCTTGAATTGCCTTAGCATACTCTTTCGGAAGATTACTCCACTTTACCCAAGGAGGGTTGCCACAAACGTGGCTCGACGGAGGAATAGCTCCGGCGGCAAATCGATCTGCAAGTATTGCGCACCAAATACCGTTCCACCCTTGATCATGAAGCGAGACCAAGTTTTCGATAGTAGCCTCTACCGTTTGAATATCATGTCCATCTAATCTCATGCTATTAAGGTCAGATCGAACTGCGCTTTTTATTCCAGCAGCAGAGACGTCTGCATCTATCAACCCTCTGATTTTCGTAAATATCTTGAAAAAGTCTTCATGCCGAATCATGTTTTCCGGTACGGAAAACTCTTTTGGTCCGACCTCGGTTTGCATGATGTAGCTGTAGCTGGGAAATAGCCCGCTGCTCACTCGGGCCGGGTTGATGGCATCTGCCAAGTAAACTGGTAAGCGTATTGGATCAGAAGGATCCAGGAACGGAGAAAGAAAAATAGCTAGTGAACCCTTAGCAGCCAGCACTGCCAAAGGATTAAGGTCGATACCGTGCAGTCCATTAAGCAATGAGTGAGCAGTGTTCCTTCCGTCCGTTTGCAACAAACGACGGCGCAAAGCTTCGAGCAAGAAGGTACCTGAACCACATGTTGGATCTGTCAAAGAGTCTCCAATGCCCCACTGAACAAGATCCATCCCGTGTTCGGCAAGCCAGTCAGGAGTGTAAAACTCTCCTAGTGCATGGCGAACCTCTCGAGGAATAAAACGCTCGTATATTCCCTTAAACAAATCTCTAGTGGTATTCGGATTTTTTTTAGCTATCGTAAAATCAACGCCGGCAAGGGCTCCCAGTAAAGCCTCCAAACTAGAGCTAAATCGAGGCCAAGCACAATCATCCAAATACCAATCAAAAAAATCCCCACTCAGCATATTCAAAATACCTGAATGTTCGAAGAGCTCACCAGTTTCAATAACTCGCAACCGATCAAATACTGGAACGGAAGAATCTAAAACATTTTGACTTGGGGAGGGAAGAGTACACGCGGTAACGACCTTTGCTATTATTGCAATGTACGTATTTAAAGCAAAAAGATAGGCTGCTGGGTTTTCCTCATAAGGTTGATCATGAGATATTTCCTGACGAGCAAGCAAGGCCTTCATATTCGCAGGCTGAAAACCAACCACTTGGCTAAACAGCCTACGCCACTCGGTAAACAACATATTCGTTTTTGATGTACGAGAAATAGATTCTGCACGACACACACTTTCATAAAGTGCAGGAATTAAAGAAACACCATAATCAGAATCCGGCCCAACCAAAGTTTGTAAAAGCTGAGGGTGAACTAACGGACGGCCATCTCGCTCAAGAAATGCCAATAAACAATTTGCTGCGTTAATATCAAAATCTATTACGCGATCCCAATGCGGAGCGCCGCCTTCAAATCTACCGAAGTTAATATGGAGGCCATCCCAGATCACCAAGACGTACTCTTCTAAAACTCGCCCCTCCTCCGCAGAAATTAGAACAGCATATTCCTCCGCTTGAGAGCGAGCATGTTTTGCTTTGCTATTGAAACGCCCAGCAAAAGATTTCGGTGGTTCATATTCAATGACCACGGCTCCGTGAGCAACATCGGCAAACTTGGTGGACTTCCCCGTTTCTTTGAGAGCTCTTTCCAACTGAAAAGGGGTCCACGGAATCCCTTTAGCTTCACATGCAATTTTCAAGGCACTTTCCAGCTCGTGCCTTAACTGAGCCTCGTTGCTCGCAGCTTCAGAAGCAGAAATAACTTTACTTACAAGCTGATGAGCGACGTTTTGCACAGTTGTGTTCCTATTAGCTCTGGAGCAATCTAAGTCGTCGCTGATATTGAGGAGTTCGGGATAACATCAGCGCCGCATATATATGCGATAACTACTACACCGTGCTCTTCAAACCGGCCCCCGTGAAAAGATGCCTAAAAATCGCTTCGGCAAGCATTGGTGGAACAGCATTTCCTATCTGGGTAAATTTCGAATCAGTATCACCCACCGGTTCAAAATTTAGACCAAATGTCTGAATTCGAGAACACTCTCTCCATGAAAGTCTTCTAGGCTGTTCAAGAATAGGTCGAGAAGGGTCATCAGCCAGATGCTCATACTCATCTGAAAAGTCCCAACGCTGCTTCCATCCATCCGCTAAATTTGACCAGGTTAGCTTCATGACGGGGCTAGCAGGATGCAAAGTAATATGCCTCGAGTTTGCAACTACGGTATACGCAGGCTCACTCCACTTAGCTTTACGATTGCGAGACATAAAGTACCATGAAAAATGCCCCTCGGGATCATGAGGACGCTCATAAAACTCTCCCTCAGGCCACAAAGGAAGATCTAAAATCGCATCTCCATGAGAAGTGAAGGGTTTCAAATTTGGATTTTTTTTTGTGGCTTTCCCATGAGTTTCTGGAGGAAATTCAAAAACTTGATTTAGGTCCTCTCTAACACCAACGATGATTAAACGTTTGCGTGACTGGGGAACGCCATATGCTTTTGCATTAATAAGATGATGGCTAACAACGTAACCTTCCTGTCTATAGGCGGTCTCCTGTTCCTCCAAAAAGCTACCAGCACCCAACTGTTTTAATCCAGAAACATTTTCCGCCACAAAATACTTAGGCCGTACTAAACTAATTACTCGTAAAAATTGTTTGTAAAGGTTTGTGCGCTCATCTTTTTTAGGGTCTCTGTTCCCAGCCATAGAAAAAGACTGGCACGGATATCCACCAACAACAACATCCGCACTAGGAAACGCAAGAATTTGCGATATATCGCCATTCACCACGTCGGTATTAGGAAAGTACTTTTCCAGAGTTTTGCATGCATCTTTCAGGATATCATTTGCAAAAACTATGTGGCCGCCGGCAGCTTCGATACCGAAGTCCATTCCACCACATCCGGAAAATAACGATAGGACTCGAATATCGTCCCCATCCTTCTCAAAAATGTTATTCACTTTGTCACGCATCAGATTTCTTATCTTCCGAGCTACCGCCCTGCACCAAAAGCGGCCAGCGCGCCCTCAAGTCCCCCCCCCGCCGATGTCCAGCCTCCCCAAGCGAGAGTAAGCCGGCGTATGCCGTAAACGTCTCTCTATGTGGGGAGGTCCTCTGGAAGGCGAGGATTTCTTAACTCTGCGCCCTAGAGCGCATGCGTCTACGTTTTATCGTTGAGTCGAAATAACGGACGTAGTCGCAAAATTCGTCGACCAAGGTACACCAAACCGGCGAACTGTGGATACATCCAGCAGTCCGAAAATTCTGTGCCTATCGCACAGCCCAGTAAATGCCCATAGGCACATAGGCGCATACTCTGTGCTTAGCAGCACTCTATTTTGCTAGTAAACGCCGCGTATGCTAATGGCCTGGCTTTTGCGCAACCATTACCACCCGCTAACACCGTTAAAGCATGGTCACTACCACACGGTCAAAGTCTGTAAATCTTTCCTTCAACTGCTCAATCGTCCACCGCCACTTCTGCGTTCGCGGCCTACAAATCGTATTCTGATTGCCAAACATCCCAGTCTCCCGCACAGCCTGACTCACGGGCACGGTTTCCAACCACTCAACCGACACAAAGTAATCACACCGTTCCGGGTCTTCCACAAACTCAGCGTGATAATTTGCACGCTTGGCAACCTCAAGCACGGGCCTCTCCTCACCGTTCACGATCACAGTGAACTCGCTCGCAGGAGTCGACTTTCCGCGCACCCTGCCAACGCCCACGTAACCTTGTTGCGGAATGTTCACCCAGACACGATCACCTGGAGAGAGCAGCTGCAAAGTTCTGCTATACCATTCTCCGCCGCCGCCCGAGACAAAACCAAACTCCCTGGCATCCTCCCATGAACGCGAAGTCGAGTCCCCGAACGAGCAGTAGAACTCACCATTCCAAGGCTCACTATGCCCCTCGCTCGCCGATACCGCATTCACTTGTGTCTGAACGGGATCGAGCAGCCAAGACCGACTCAATAGCTGCTGCTCACCCATTTGGAAAATTTGAAAGCAGAGCACGTTGATCGGAATATCTCGCTTGCTGAGGTATTCAACAATCCGCTCGCTGCTGGCATCTAACTCGGTCGCAACAATGACCAGTTGATGACTTTGATTTAGCTCATCATCGTTCAAAACACGTCCAAAGCGAGCTAAAAAGTCAGCATAGAGTGTATTTCCAGGCTTGAACCGCTCATAGATCGCACCGATCTCATTTGGCTGCAAGCCTTGAACCCAAGCGGCGTAATCGAGCGTCTGGGCGACAACGTCCCGAGGAGTACGGTCGCGTTTAAGCTCAACCAGCACCAAGTATCCATCTGGATCGATCGCCAGCAGGTCAATGCGCCCACCTGAGCTGGTTTTTTCTTGCTTACCAATGATCATCCATTCGTCCGAGAGAATGCCTGGCGAGTTGAGGATCATATTTTCAAGCAATTGCTCACTGATCAATCGGCTCAAAGGGAGCTTGCTCGGTGCATTACCGACGGTCCAAACATCCGTTTTTATGGGCAATTACTGCATCCTTGATTCGATGGTTGTTCGTGACTCTACCACCGTCGCGTGCCGTTCCGGCGGCAAGCGCAATTGGGCAGCAGGCTGCTGCACAATTGAAACGGGTTGAGTTGATAGGTCGCCAATAACGCCATGAAGACTAGACGTGTCGCAAAAACCGGCAAATGGCGACATGAGCGCGGAAAGTAAACATGCGGGCCAGTAAGGCATCTGGTCAGCTCCTTACTGACCAAATGCGAATGTCACATCACCTCGGCTGCATACACTCCACCGCCCGATCCGCTACCATCTTCGCCATCTCCACCAAATGCATCACCGCTCTATGCGGCGCACCCAGCGGTTCACCAAGCGCCTGCGACGTGGCCACTGCACACTGCAGTAACTCAGCCACACGCACCCAGGCATCCTCAAAGCTCAGTTCTTCATTAACGGTAAATGGGTGAGTCGCGCCCGATGATGGCGAATCCGAACAAACGTTATCCATAGCAAAACTCCTAGCAGTAAGTGAATACCACCGTCCTTTCGCGACTAAACGAGCAGAGGTGGCGGCTGTACGCAGGTTAGTCGACCGGCCGCTAGGCACCGGCGCACCCGAAGGTGCCCTGCGCACAGCCACCATAAAGTGCAGGCGAGAAGACACCTGTCTTTGGGATGGCGCGTGCGCCTAGCGAGGTCTGGGCGACTAAACCCGATCACTGAATAGGCAGTGACGATCCGCAGCCTAGTCGCGGAATTTCGCTGGCGCAATGCACTTGGGATTCTCTCGGAAACGTCCTGCAAATGAAAGAGATCAACCCTGCTGGCCCTTTAAGCTCGGGCCTCAATCCAATATCAAATGCGGCAAAAACCGACTCGAATCCTTGGTAATCAAACTATTATCCTCGCGCACCCCAATCCCCGCCGCCTGATCACCAATCACCCAAGACCCAATCAACGTATAGCTGTCCCCAAACTTCGGCAGCGGCGCAAACTCTTGAAGAATGAACGGCGCATCCGTATAGGGGCCATCCTCCTTCACAATCAGCCCGTCCGCCGTTTGCAGCTCGATGTTGGCCCCTTCCCGCGAGAAGAACGGCTTGCGCACCCAGCCCTTTGGCACGGCTTTACCCGGGTCGGTATCCAGGTGGGACGCCAGCAAATTCGGATGCCCTTTATTGAATTCCCACAACAGCGGCAGGATGCCTTTGTTGGAAATAATGGACTTCCAGGCCGGCTCGAAAAACTGCGTATCACTCTGGGCAATCGCCGAGCCGAAGGGCTCGTGGAAGATGAATTCCCAGGCGTGCAGTTTGAACAGGTGGGGGATCCAGCGGTCTTCGAGGTCGACGAAGCGGCCTTCGGCTGTCAGGCCGATGTCTTCGATGTCGATGTGGCGTGATTCGATGCCGACTTTTTCCGCGACAAGGCGCAGGTAGTCGGTGGTGCCTTTGTCTTCGATCGAGTCTTTCATCGAGGCGAAGTAGAAAGGTTGGTTGATCTGCAATTGGGCGAAGGCCTGGTGCAGTTTGGTGTCGATGCTGTTGAACTGATCGGCGTGCTTGGGCAGCAGGCCGCGTTCGATGCATTGTTCCAGCCAGCCCCACTGGAACGCCGCCGCTTCGTACAGGCTGGTGGGGGTGTCGTAGTTGAGTTCGAGCAGCTTGGCGGGCCCGGTGCCGTTGTAGGAGAAGTCCATGCGCCCGTACAGGTGTGGGTGACCTTCGAGCCATGAGGTTCGAATAATGTCGTAGAACGGCGCGGGGATGCTCAGGCGGTCCAGCAGTTCCTCGCTATGGACCACGCGGGCCACGAGGTCCATGCACATGTCATGGATCTCGGTGGTCGGGTCTTCGAGGTCTTGCTCGATTTGCTTGAGCGTGAACTGGTAGTACGCGCGCTCGTCCCAGTAGGGTTCGTCGTCGATGGTGTGGAACAGGAAGCCGAGGCTGTCGGCGGTCTGTTTCCAGTCATGACGCTCTGCGCAATGGATCTTCTTCATGGCCCGGTTTCCTTAACTGCTCGACCCGCCGCCGCCCCAGCCGCTGCGTGCGCTGGCCTTGCTGCCGAAGCCGCCACGGGAGGTGGCCGACGATACGGCACTGGACGCGCTGGAGGAGCGCAGCGTGTTCGAGTAATTGCTGCTGCCGTACCGTGCCTGATTCGAGCGGCCGAATGTCGCCCCGCTGGAGGCTCGCTGACTCAGCGTCGAGGAACCATAACTGCCGCGATCGTCGCGGTAGCGATACACCGGCTCGGAGCGGTAGCTGTTGCGGTTGTTGCTCAGCATGTTGCCGATCAGCAACCCCGTCAGCAGGCTGCTGGTGGAGAAGCCTGAGCCGCCGCTCGCTTGCGACTCGCCCGCTTGCGCCTTGGCCGCGTCAACCTGGGATTGTGTGACCTGGCCTTCGGCGGTCAGTTCGAAACCGCCCAGCTTGGGGATGAACTTGCCGGTGGAGTCTTGCTGGCACCAGTCGGCGACAAAGTCGGCGTCGCAGTCGGCCTGGCTGTCGTACACCGGAGCAATGCGGCGGTGCTCGACCATGGCCTTCATGTAGGCGTCCGAGCAGACGTCCACCGGTAGCTTTTCATCGGCGCACTGCTGAACAGACTGGAAGTTGTACTTCTTCTGCAACTCGTAGGTTTTTTCCGTCGGCCCACAGCCGGATATCGCCATGGCGACCGACGCTGCCAGCGAAAGCTGGACGTACTTGCTTCGTTTCATCGGGAGCTCCGTGCGCAATCAGTTCTGGGAAGGCGTCATGCAGGCGGCATTCAACATGCCGACGCTGATGGCCACGGCTGCCACGTAGATACCGGCCGCGAGTTCACCTTTTTTGATGCGTTCGGAAGTGCCTTTGAGTACCAGGCTGGTCACCAGAAACGCCAACAGTTGGACGAGGGCGGCGATCACGGCCCAAACGACAAAGTCGAGGAGGCTGATCGAGAAGGCAATCACATTGCTGGCCGGAATCGCGAAACCGATGATGGCACCGCCCAGCGCGACCGCAGCCGATACGTTGCCCGCACGGATCAGTTCGAATTCCTTGTGCGGGGTGACGCGGGTGTAGATGAACTGGAACAGCGCGAACAGCACGGCGGCACCCAGGATGTAGGTGACAAACCCGAACACGGCGGGTTTATTCAGCGAGATGGACAGAGCTTCTAGCATGGATTTCTTCCTTTTTTCAGAGCGTATTCAGGTCGGTTGTGTACAGCGAAATGCCCAGCGAGGTGCTCAGGCTGACGGTGCCTTCAGCGTCTTCTTCAACGGAAAACAGCAGGAACTCCCGGCGATCGGTCAGGCCGGTATCGCGGGCGTACAACATCGAACGGTGCTCGACGGTGTAGGCACTCTCCGGATTGATCACCTGCTCGCTCATTGCCACTAATTCTGTCTGGCCCTCTTCGCTGCCCCACACGCGGCTGTATTCGACGCCGTTGTGCGTGTAGGTCGCCAGCCCGATCAGGCTCTGTGGACCTGCCAGCCGACGCAGTTCCGCCTCACTGCTGAGGGTGACGTAACTCAGGTAGTTGAACAGGATCACCGACTCGACCTGCCCGGCGATGTCACCCGTAGTGTGCACCTGCAGCCAGTAATCTTCGTCGTTCATGTAATAGCGCGACAGCCAGGTCGACTGCCCGAGGTCCACGGTGCCGTTGCTCCAGATTTCCTGGGAACCGGGGATGACCACGCTGGTTTTATCATCGAGCAACAATCGCAGGGTTGCGTCGAAGATCACACCTTTACCCGGCGCCAGGCCCAGCGGGCCAGTGGTCGGCAGGGCTACGCTGGCTGTGCGGTTCGACGCGGTATTCGCGTTCGGGGCCTCAAGCCCCATCAACTGTTTAAGCCATCCCATTGGAGATTTCCTTGAGGCGTGTAGAGGCGATGTAAAAGAGTTCGCCGCCTTCAACGCGCGTGGCGCTGGGCGGGTTGATCGACGGTTGTTGGGCACCTTTGGCGCGGTAGCCGATGAGGGTGGCGTTGTGGTGTTCCTTCATCTGCGCGTACAGGTCGCCGAACGTTGCTTCAAAGGCCTCGGGCAATTTCATCAGGTATTGGGTGGCGCCTTGGCCCACGCACAGCAGCTCATTAATGACCACTGACGAGCCCGGATCCTGGGAGGCGCGCACCAACATCTCAATCGCCATGCTGGAGGTGCATTCCAGGCTGGGGGCGTAGGAGCTGGCGAGTGCGGCAATTTCACTTTCGTTGAAGTGCGCGACCACATGCCCCACAGGATTCAATTGATTCACCGCCAGCACAGTGGCCAGCGTCAAGTCGTCAGACGAGGTTCGCACCAGCACACGCTCGGCACCGGGCACGCCTGCACGCAGCAGTAACGCGGTGGAGGACAGGCTTTCGCCGCGGATGAATGCCGCTTTGCCGGGCATCGGGTTTTCTTCGAGGGTGCAATCGCAGATGACGATCAGGTTGTCGTTCGAGGTTTCGTCTTGCAGCAACAACTCAATGACCCGCTCGCTGGATGCGCCTTCCCAGCCAATGAGCACCGTATGGTCGACCTTGCCCGTGAAATCGCCTTTGCCCTTCATGCCTTTTCTCCATGCATCGATGACACTGCTGGTGGTTTTGCCGATGGCTGCCGTCAACAGCGCAATGCCCCCGAGCATGACCCAGGTGGCCACGAAAATTCGTCCCGCCGAGGTCTGCGGCGCGAGATCGCCGTAGCCGACGGTGAGTGTGGTGGTGAGATAGAAGTAAATAAACGTGGCGGGAGCGGTGAGGTGCTGTTCGCCCAGAAACACCAGGCCCAGATAAGCCGTGCTCAGGTGGACGCCCAGGGCAATGACCAGACCTGCCCAGCCGAAGCGGTGAAAGAGGGAGGACGCGTACAGGCGCAGCAATAGAAAAATCGACATGTTGTCCCTGATTCCCTGGGTACTTGATTCCGGATGAGGTCAGCGCCTCGGCGTCTGGAGGCTCAAGTGCGTTCACCGCGCATTAAACCTGCTGCGCGGCGCAGAGAGAAGTACCTTGGCTGCAATAAATCCAGCGAACGCACCAAACAGGTGACCTTCGAAGGACACCCCCTGACGCGGCAGGAAGCCAAAAATCAGCCCGCCATACAGCAGAGCGACAACGCCGGCGATTATCAGGTTGCTCCAGCTCCGATGAAACCAGGCGCGAGACAGGAGGTAGGCCAACAGCCCGAATACCCAGCCGCTGGCACCCACGTGTACGCCTGCAAAACCGAACAGCCAGACCAACAAGCCGCCCAGCAGGATAATGATCGCGCTGACGCTGATGAACCGATTGAAACCTTCGAGGATGACCAGGGTGCCCAGTATCAAAAAGGCGATCAGGTTCGCACTCAGGTGAGCAAAGGACGCGTGCAAAAAGGGTGAGGTAAGAATGCCCGGCAGCCCGTACAGCGTTCTTGGGACCAGGCCGAATGCCATCAGGCTGTAACCGGTGGCTGCATTGAGTAGTTGCAGCGCGACCATCAAGAGGGCGAGGCCTGCAATTATCTTGAAACCCTTCAGGGCATCCATCCTGACCTCGATATAAAAAAGGAAGGGCAGACCATGCCCTTCCTGTTGCCGCGTTGCTTACTCGGCCGACTTTTGCTTCAGACGTTCCAGAATCGCATTGGCGCTGCCTTCGTTCGGCGTGATGCCGGCGTCGCGCAATTTGCGCTCCAGGTCGGTACCCGTCGAGGCGTCAGCCAGTTCGTCCTGGGCTTGCAGCTCAGCGGCGCGTTGCTGCTGCTTGGCTTGCAAGCGATTCAGCGTACCGACGGCGGTTTCCAGCTTGCCGTTGGCACCGCCACTGGCGATGGACGCGCTGACCTGGGCCTTCTGTACGCTGTCGCGCGCCTTGGCCATGTCCACTTGCTGACGCAGGCTTTTAATCCGGCTTTCAGCCTTGGTGATGTCCTTGCGCATGCTTTCAGCGTACCCACCGAACTCGGCGGCCTGCTTTTGCTCGACATCCAGTTCGTTGGTCAGGGTCGAAATGGCCTCGGCCACTTCCAGCGCCAGGTCTTCACGGTTGGCCTGGATAGCGGCCATCGCCTTGGACTCCAGGTCCTTGATCTTGGCGTTGTACTCGCCGACGCGATCATTCGCCAGTTTGTGCTTGGCCATGATGCTGACCAGCTCACGCTTGGCGTTAGCCAGCGCGCTGTCGGCGTCGCGAATTTCCTGGTCGAGGATGCGCAGGGCTTGTTGATCGACAATCGATTCGCCGACTTCGTTGGCACCGCCACGCAGCGCGGTGAACAATTTGCTCCAGATGGACTGAGTCATTGGATATTCCCTACTGATTAGTTGAAGAAGCGTTCAAAGGCTTCGCTCGCGCGCTGCACGTTATCGACGAGGGTTTTTACCTCGGTCACGATGTTCGTCAAGCTGGAGTCGGAGCTCAACGCGCCGAACATGTTGTAAATAACTTGCCCGTTCGGCATGGATTCGATGCCGATCGAGGACAGCGGGAACATCTCCCGGCTGCGCAGCACGGCGTCATTGAAGGCAGGTACGTCGTTGATGGACTCGACGTCGACCAGAACGGTGTCGACGATGATCTGCTCGCCGACCACCGCGATGTAAATCGGCAGGCCACCGAAGTCGTTCATTTCCAGCTTGATGCTGGACTCGGAGCCTTGAACCAGAGAAAGCGTAATGTCGTTGGAAACCACGTCATCCAGGGCCTGAAGTGCACTGAAGAGGCGATCGATGTTCCAGTTGGTACCTGCGCTCATGTAATTCTCCGACATGAATGAGCCAGCCAGAATCGGCTGGCGAAGCTGTTTCTCCATCTGCTTGAGCAGGCTTCGATTTTCGGGAAGCACCCAAGTCTCGTGTTTCACATAACCGGCGGCCGCCAGGCCCGCGCGCATCTGCTTCATATAAAAGCTCGACGGCTTTTTCGCAGGCGATTTCAAGCGCTCTCCCTTGCGGCTTGCTGAATCTGTATCGGGCCCAGCCGGCGGGCTCGATGGAGAGCTGCTTTTCATGGTACTGACCTCGTTGTGAAAAACTCACGCGTGAGAAACACTACAGGCAATCTCGACCATGCTCAAGAGCTCACGCGTGAGATTTTTGCGTTACGTTTTTCGGCCATCAAAAAGCGTCGACGAGCGATAGGCGCTCCCTAGGAAACGTCCTGCACGTAACAAAGATCAGCCCTGCTGGCCTTTGAAGATCACTTCCCACTCACTCCCGTGTTCCCCCCACCCACCTGTGTTCCCAGGTGACACCCTGCAACCTTACCCCCATCGCATAAACATCAAATGAAACGTCCTACACGCATATCTAAATGAACCGTTTAAACGCCAATTCCCCGACTCCCCTCGCCGCTGGCCCAAAACCTGCTTATTGCACAGCGTACAATAAAACCGGTTCAAGCCGGGCTCGCCCTCAACCACTGCTGCGTAATGCAGCCTGGGGAATGCTGATGTCTACAACACCGCTTCACTCTTCCAACCATGGCTTGGCGCGATCGCTCAAGGAGCGCCACGTCATGTTGATCGCTATCGGCGGCATTATCGGGGCCGGGTTGTTTTTGGGGTCGGGCAAGGCGATTGCCACGGCGGGGCCGGCGCTGTTGCTGGCGTATGCGTTGTGTGGAGGGATGGTTTATCTGATTGCGCGGGCGCTGGGGGAGTTGTCGTTGTATCGACCCAGCAGTGGGTCGTTTGCAACGTACGCGGAGGAGTTTTTGGGGCCGCGGGTGGCGTTTATCACGGGGTGGTCGTATTGGATGATCTGGATTCTGGTCGGGGTGCTGGAGGTGACCGGGATTGGTTTGTTGATGAAGTATTGGTACCCGGAGTTGCCGCAGTGGATTCCCGCGTTGGTCACTGTCGGCGTGTTGATGGTGATCAATCTGTTTGCGGTGAAGACGTTTGGTGAGGTGGAGTTCTGGCTGGCGTTGATCAAGGTGTTGACGATTGTCGGGCTGATTGGGGCGGGGTTGGTGATTTTGTTGTTTGGGTTGGAGACGTCTGCGCAGACGACACCCTCAGTCGCGAATCTCTGGCAGCACGGTGGGTTTTTTCCGAATGGCTGGCATGGCTTCTGGTTCGCGGTGCCTGTCGCCGCGTTTACCTTTGCCGGGGTCGAGGTGATTGGTTTGGTGGCGGCGGAAACAGCGGAGCCGCAGCGCACCTTGCCACGAGCGATCAATAGTATCCTGTGGCGCATGGCGATTTTTTACCTGGGGTCGACCGCTGTGATCATGGCGCTGTACCCGTGGAACCAGATCGACACCTCGCAAAGCCCGTTTGTGATGGTGTTCGACAGTATTGGGCTGGGTGTGGCGGCCGGATTTATCAATTTCGTGGTGATCAGCGCGTTGGCGTCCTCGTGTAATACCGGACTGTTTGCCACCAGCCGCATGTTGTTTGCACTGTCGCATATCAGGCAGGCGCCGCGTCAGTTACAGGTGTTGAGCGCGCAACAGGTGCCGGCCCGTTGCTTGATGGTGTCGACCGCCATTTTGCTAGTGGGGGTGCTGCTGAATTATTTGATCCCGGAGAGCATTTTCAGCCTGTTGATCACGGGAATCCTGGGCCTGTTGATTTGGGTGTGGATGGTGATCATCACCGCGCATATGGCCTATCGCCGTAAGGTGCAGCGCAGCGAGCTGGCAGAAGTGGATTACCGCCTGCCCTGGCCCAAGGTCAGCAGCGTGCTGGTGCTGGGTTACCTGGGCGTGCTGACGGTGTTGGTGATCCGCGACCCGGAAACGCGCGCGGCGTTTTACGTGGCGGCGGCGTGGTTTGGCTTATTGATGCTGGTGTATCCGAAACGTACTGCGTCGAAGGGGGTGAGTGATGCCTGGCAAGCTTGAGTTGGAGCGTTGCATTCAACGGTACATCCGGGCCAATCCCAAGAGTGCGCGCCAGCTGGAGTGGGCCGCGCAGGTGATGCCCGGCGGCAACACGCGCTCGGTGCTGTTTTATGAGCCGTTTCCGTTGGTGATGACAGGCGGCAACGGGTGTTTTCTCGATGATCTGGATGGGCACCGCTACGTCGATTTTCTCGCGGAATACACGGCAGCGCTGTATGGACACTCCCATCCGGTGATCACCCATGCGCTGACAAAGGCGATGGCGAATGGGCTGAACCTGAGCGCCCATACGGAATGTGAGGCGCGGCTGGCGACGCTGATTGTGGAGCGCTTCGGCTGCATCGAGCAGGTGCGGTTTACCAACTCCGGCACCGAGGCGAATCTTCTCGCGCTGGCGGCGGCGAAGGCCTACACCGGGCGCAGCGCAGTCATCGCGTTCAACGGCGGTTATCACGGCGGTGTGTTGAGTTTTGCCGGGACAAGCACGGCGATGAATGTGCCGCATCGGGTCTACTTGGCCGACTACAACGACCTGGACAGCGTCGAGCGTTTGTTGCATGAGCATGTCGACATTGCGGCCATCCTGGTGGAGCCGATGCTGGGTGCGGGCGGGTGTATCTGTGCCGAGCCGGGTTTTCTCGAAGGGTTGCGCAGAAGGAGCCACGCCCATGGCACGCTGCTGATCTTCGATGAGGTGATGACCTCGCGCCTGGCCCCCGGCGGCCTGCAGGAAAAGCTCGGCATCACCCCGGACCTGATCACGCTGGGCAAATACCTCGGCGGTGGCATGCCGTGCGGCGCGCTCGGTGGGCGGCGGGACATCCTCGCGCAGTTTGACCCGCGCCATGGATGCCTGTCCCATGCGGGCACGTTCAATAACAATGTGCTGACCATGGCGGCGGGCATCGCCGGACTGGAGCAGGTGTACACCCGCGAAGCAGCGTTGGAACTGAATGCCCGTGGCGACAGGTTGCGCGGCCAGCTCAATGAGGTGCTGGCGCCCATGCCGATGCAATTTACCGGGCAAGGATCGGTGATGAATCTGCATCCCACGGGCTTACCGATTCGTCGTCCTTCAGATATTCCAACGGAGCGAAACGACCTGCGCGACCTGTTCTTTTTTCACCTGCTCGAATGTGGGATCTACAGCGCGCGGCGCGGGTTGTTTGCGCTGAGTTTGCCGCTGACTGACCGCGAGCTGAGCCGACTGGTCACGGCCACGCAAGCGTTCGTCGAGCGCTACGGAGGGGATTGACGGCTATTGCGCAAGAGCGACAGCGAATCGGTGAGCCGCTATCCTTTCGCCGTCGCCCAACCGGAACCCACAATAATGACCAGCAAAACCGCAAACCCACGAGGCAGGCGTAAAAAAACCGCTGGCGAAGATGCAAAGAGCCCACTGAACAAAGACGCGATCATCACCGCCGCCCTGACGCTGATCGATCGCGAAGGCCTGGACAAATGCAGCCTGCGCAACCTGGCCAGCAGCCTGGGTGTGTACCCGACGGCCATCTATTGGTACGTCTCATCACGCGAGTTGTTGTTGAGTGAAGTGCTGGCCAAAGTCCTGGAACACGTTGCGCCAGCGCCTCAGGAGCGCTGGCAGGACTACCTGCGTGCGGCGATGGTCAACTGCCATGATGCCGTGCACCAGCATCCGAACATCGCGCCGTTGTTGGGCTCGCAATTGGTGTCCAACGCCAGCACCGACTTCACGTTGGTCGAGGGTGTGTTGGCAGCACTGCAACAAGCGGGTTTCAGCGGCCCTTCCCTGGCCGCCGCCTACAATACGTTTATCGCTGCGCTTGCCGGTTTCACGACGCTGGAGTACGCGCCATTGCCGGATAACACCGAGGCATGGCAATGCCAAGTGCAGGAGAAGCTGAGGGCCGTCGACGCAGAACAGCACCCCACTCTCGCGCAGAATATGGACCAACTGAGCAATCGCGGTTTCAGCCTGCGCTGGCAAAATGGCGTGCACGCCGCGCTGGATGAGAGCTTCACGTTCTACGTCGACACCCTCCTCTGCGGCCTGGAAACCCTGGCTGCCCGCCGCTGAAAATTCGCACAGCAAAACCAGACACGCCACTAATTGTACGACGTACAATTTATCGCTACAGTCCGCCACGCAAGAGCACCCCATGACCCGAATAACAACAACGTCAGAGGTCTTTTATCGTGGCGACTGCATTCAACGACGTGGCCCAGGGGCAATTGCTCTGGCAGCCCTCCCCTGAGCTTCTTCAACACGCCCGCCTCACTCATTACCTGAATTGGCTGAAGCACGAACGCCAGCTCAGATTCGCCGATTACCACGGGTTATGGCAGTGGTCCGCCGATAAGCCGGAGGCGTTCTGGCAATCGATCTGGGATCATTTTCACATTCAGGCCAGCAGCCCTCACCAGGCAGTGCTGGGTGACCGTGCGATGCCCGGTGCGCACTGGTTTCCCGGCGCGCGACTGAATTTTGCCGAACACATTCTGCGCAATGAACGCGAAGGCGACGCGCTGCTCTACCAGAGTGAAACGGCTGCCTTGCAAGGCCTGCCATGGAGTGACTTCGCCCGTCAGGTTCGCACCCTGGCGACCTACCTACGGGAAGTGGGAGTGGTGCCGGGTGATCGAGTGGTGGCTTATTTGCCAAATGTTCCCGAGGCGATGATTGCGCTGTGTGCATGTGCAGCCATCGGCGCGGTCTGGGCCAGTTGCTCGCCGGATTTCGGTGCGCAGGGCGTGCTGGACCGGGTGCGGCAATTGTCGCCAAAGGTGCTATTGGCGGTAGACGGTTATCGCTATGGCGGTAAGGCGTTTGATCGACGCGAACAGGTCCGGCACATTGCCCGCGAGCTGGGCAGTATCGAGCACGTCATCGTGCTGCCAGCGCTGTTTCCCGATGAACCGCTGACGTTTGCCAACGCCATCGACTGGCGCGCCTTGCTCTTGCGTCCTACCGTGCCCGCAGCCGATTTCCACTGCGAACAATTGCCCTTCGATCATCCGTTATGGGTGCTGTTTTCTTCCGGCACGACTGGCTTGCCCAAAGCCATCGTACACAGCCATGGCGGGATACTTCTGGAGCAGCTGAAGGCACTGCATCTACACCTGGATTTTCGCCCCGGTGATGCAGCATTCATCTTCACCACCACCGGCTGGATGATGTGGAACACCTTGTTCAGCGCCCTGCTCTGCGGAGTACGGCCAGTGCTCTATGACGGCCATCCGACCTGGCCGAACATCGATACGCTGTGGCAGATCGTGCAGGACAGCCGCGCCAGCTTTTTCGGCACCAGCCCCACCTATATCGAGTTGATGAAACGCTACGACGTAGTGCCCCGTGAGCGCTTTGAACTGGGCGCGCTGCGCACCGTGATGCCGGTGGGCTCGCCGGTTTCGCCGCAATGCAATGCCTGGTTTTACCGCAACCTCAAAACGGATATCTGGGTGACCACAGGCAGCGGGGGCACGGACATTTGCACGGGGCTGGTAAGCGGCGTGCCGACGCTGCCGGTGTATGCCGGTGAGATCCAGGCGCGCGCCCTGGGTGTGGCGGTTTATGCGTTTGATGAAAATGGTCAGGCGGTGGTTGAACAGGTTGGCGAGCTGGTGGTGACGTCGCCCATACCGTCAATGCCGGTGTACTTTTGGGATGACACTGGGGGCGAGCGCTACCGCGAAAGCTATTTCCACCCCTGGCCAGGGGTGTGGCGCCATGGGGATTTTTTCTTGCTCAATGCCCGCGGCGGTTGCCAGGTGCTGGGGCGTTCGGACGCCACGCTGAACCGCTTTGGGGTGCGGATCGGTACGGCAGAAATCTACCGGGCATTGGAGCCCATCGCAGAAATCGACGATGCGCTGATCGTGAATCTGGACCTGCCCGAAGGCGGTTTTTTCATGCCGCTGTTTGTCCAACTGCGTAATGGCGCGGTGCTGGACGACGCCTTGCAGCAGCGCGTGCGTGAATGCCTGCGCCAGGCGTGCACGCCCCGGCATGTACCGGACCAGATCCTCGCGGTGCCGCTGATTCCCCTGACGCTGACCGGTAAAAAAATGGAAGTGCCGGTGCGCCGAATCCTGATGGGACACGACCCGCAAAACGTCGCCAACCTCAGCGCCATGCGCGATCCGCAGGCGCTGGCGTTTTTCATCGAGTACGCCCGCCGGAGTCGTCAACCATGAAGGGCAAAGCCTTTATCGTCGGTGCCTATGAACATCCCACACGGCATGCGGTGGACCGCTCCCTCGCGCAATTGCACGCGGACGTGGCCCGCGGCGCCCTAGCGGATGCAGGGTTGAGCCTCAGCGATGTGGACGGCTACTTTTGCGCCGGCGACGTACCCGGTTGGGATGCACCGGGCGTGGGGCCTTTTTCCATGGTCGAGTACCTGGGCATTCATCCTCGGCACTTGGAGACCACAGAAAGTTGGGGTTCGTCCTACCTGCATCATGTCGCCCAGGCTACGCGCGCGATTGCCGACGGGCGCTGCACCGTTGCCCTGATCACCCAAGCCGGACGCCCGCGTGCCAGGCGCCAACGGCCGGACGCCAACCACCTCGATCAGCCCCAAACCACCTGCGAGGGCCCCTTTGAAATGCCCTACGGCGCCGCCGTGACCAACCTGTACGCGATGTGCGCGATGCGCCATCAGTACGAGCACGGTACCACCGCCGAGCAACTGGCCTGGATCAAAGTCGCAGCGTCGCACCATGCCCAGCACAACCCCCTGGCGATGTTGCGCAACATAGTGACGGTGGACGATGTGCTGAACTCACCGCTGATCGCCGCCCCATTGCGACGCTTGGATTGTTGTGTGATCAGCGACGGCGGTGGCGCGTTGGTGGTGGTTCATCCGGCCATTGCACGGGCACTCAAGCGGCCGCTGATTACACCCATCGGTGCAGGTTACTCAATCAGTCATCTGAACGGCGGCTACTTCGACCTGCTGGCTTCGGGCGCGGTGAAGTCTGGCGCCGATGCATTCGCCGAGGCACGGCTCAAACCCAGTGACATCCGCTACGCCTCGCTGTACGACAGCTTCACCATCACCGTATTGATCCAGCTGGAAAACCTCGGCTTCTGCCCCCCCGGCGAGGGCGGCGCTTTCGTTGCCGACGGTAAGTTGATCAGCGGCGTGGGCCCGTTGGCGATCAATACCGACGGTGGTGGGCTGTGCAACAACCACCCCGGCAATCGCGGCGGCATGGCCAGGCTGATAGAGGCCGTGCGTCAGTTACGTGGCGAGGCACACCCAGCGGTGCAACGGCCTGACTGCGCGCTGGCCCTGGCCCACGGCACCGGTGGATTGCTGGGCTCAAGGCATGGCAGCGCTACTCTCATTCTGGAGCGACTCTGATATGCACCTGACATCACCGCACATCACCCCCGAAAGCGCACCGTTCTGGGAAGCGGCCAACCGGGAGCAACTGCTGCTGCGCCGCTGCCTCGACACTGGCAAGGCCTTTTTCTACCCCCGCGACCACAGCCCTTTTACCGGCAGTGCGGCCACCGACTGGATCGTCGCCAGCGGCAACGCCACCTTGTACAGCTTCAGCTACAGCGGGCGAGACGATGAAGCGTATTGCATCGCCTACGTAACGCTCGACGAGGGACCGACAATGTTGTCCGTCATCGAGTGCGAGGACAGGCAACAGCTGCATATCGGGCAAAGGCTTGAGGTGACCTTCGCGCCGACGCCCAATGGGCAAAAAATACCCATCTTTAGATTGTCTCTTAAAGGTTGACAGTCAGACACACCGCAGCCGATTTATCCCCCGTCACCCCCCCATTAATCTGTGCCCATGTTGAACGCAACGCCAAACCCACTTAAACAAAAAAGGATTCAACCATGAGCACGCCAACCTACAACCGCTTGAACAAAGACGACGCCGTAGTGCTGCTGGTCGACCACCAGACCGGCCTGATCTCCCTGGTGCAAGACTTCTCCCCTAACGAGTTCAAGAACAACGTGCTCGCCTTGGCGGACCTGGCCAAGTTCTTCAACCTGCCGACCATCCTCACCACCAGCTTCGAGCAAGGCCCCAACGGCCCGCTGGTGCCGGAGCTGAAAGAAATGTTCCCGGACGCGCCGTACATCGCTCGCCCTGGCCAGATCAATGCATGGGACAACGAAGACTTCGTCAAGGCGATCAAGGCCACCGGCCGCAAGCAGATCATCATTGCCGGCGTGGTCACGGATGTGTGCGTCGCGTTCCCAACCTTGTCGGCACTGGCGGAAGGCTTTGATGTGTTTGTGGTGACTGATGCCTCGGGCACGTTCAACACCACAGTGCAGCAGGCGGCGTGGAGCCGGATGACCCAAGCCGGTGCGCAGATGATGAACTGGTTCTCGGTGGCCTGTGAGCTGCATCGCGACTGGCGCAACGATATCGAAGGCCTGGGCAATCTGTTGTCCCAGCGTATTCCGAACTACCGCAACTTGATGAATGGTTACTCGGCGCTGACGGCGCGTAAGGACTAAGCCAACCGTTTCACTCAACACAAGCCTGCCCTGAAAAGCAGGCTTTTTTTATTCGCTAAAACAACGTCCCCACCCGTATTTGGCCTATCACGCACTCTAATTCGCCAGCTCGCGCTCGATCTGCTCAATGCTAGGCAAAACCGTCTGCAGCTCCGCGGGCAGCGACTCAACCAGTTGATATTCAGCCACACCCATCGGTCGGTTGTTGTCGCGCAATGCATATTCGGCGACGACTTCGTTCTTGCTCTTGCACAGCAGCAGGCCAATCGTTGGTCCGTCTTGCGGGTGTTTGAGCTGGGCATCGACGGCCGCAAGATAAAAGCTCAACTGCCCCAGATGCTCGGGTTTGAACTTGCCCGCTTTCAGTTCGATCACCACGTAGCAGCGCAGCTTCAGGTGATAGAACAACAGGTCAACAAAGAATTCATCGCCCCCAACGTCGAGCAGCACTTGCTGGCCGACGAAGGCAAAACCCGCGCCCAGCTCCAACAGAAAGTCAGTGACGTGTTTGATCAAGGCGTTTTCTATGTCGCGCTCCTGCGCGTCCAAGCCCAGGCTGAGGAAATCAAAACGGTAAGGGTCTTTCAGCGATTCGCGCGCTAAATCGGATTGAGGTTTGGGCAGATGGCTGTCGAAATTGCTGACGGCCTTGCCACTGCGCTCCAGCAATCGGCTTTCGATCTGCATGACCAACGTGTTGCGCGACCAGTTGTGTGCTATCGCCTGGGCGATGTACCAGCGGCGGGTTTCGGGGCCGGGGAGTTTGTCCAGCAACACCACATTATGACCCCAGGGCAATTGTGCAGCAGCCTGTTGCACAAATTCCGAGCTTGGCCATGCCTGCGCGAAAGCACGCATGTATTTAAGATTACGCGGTGAAAAACCCTTCATTTTGGGAAAGGCCGCACGCAAATCCTGGGCAAGACGATCAATCACTTTACTGCCCCAGCCCTGCTCAGCCTGACGGGTCAAAATGTCCTGGCCGATCTGCCAGTAGAGCAGCACGAGTTCTCGGTTTACCGCCAGCGTTGCGCGCTGTTGCGCCGAATGGATGCGGCCTTTCAGGTCAGTCAGCCAGTCGCTGTAACCCGCAGGCGGTTGGGTCAAGCCGATAGCGGTTTCGCTCATGCCGTTGCACTCTTGTGTTTTAAGGCAGGCTAGTCAGGGGCATGTGCTGTCACAAGGGGCCAGGAACGGTTCAGGAAGGGCCTTTCAACGGTTACAGAAACGCCCTGCTGGCCATTGCAGATCGGCGTATTGCCGCCCCACGCTTGACTCTCCCCTATACGGTAACCCTTACCCTGAAAGGCCATGTTCAGGACCTTTCCCATGACCCCGCGCACCCTGGTTATCCTCGGGCACCCCTCCGCCACCAGCTTTTGTTCAGCCCTGGCCGAAACGTACGTCCACGCCGCAAAAGACGCCGGCCATGAGGTGCGCGTCCTACGCTTGGGCGACCTGGCTTTCGACCCTGTCTTGCACAACGGCTACTCCGAGATCCAAGCCTTGGAACCCGACCTGCTCAGCGTACAAGCTGACATCCTTTGGGCCACCCATCTGACGTTCATTTTCCCGATCTGGTGGGGCGGCGTCCCTGCCTTGATGAAAGGTTTTATCGACCGAACTTTCCTGCCCGGCTTTGCCTTCAAATACCGTGCTGGCAAGGCATTCCCTGACAAACTGTTGAAAGGCCGGAGCGCGCACCTATTGGTGACCCTGGACACCCCTGCGTGGTACTACCGCTGGTTCTATCGCATGCCAGCCATCCATCAGATGCGCAAGACCACGCTGGGGTTGTGTGGCATCAAGCCGACCAAGACGTTGCTGTTCGGGCCGGTACTGGGCTCTACTGCAGCGCAGCGGGCCAGGTGGCTGAAACAAACCGGCGCTTTATTGGGAAAAGGGAATTTTCATGTACATCGGCAAAGCCGCGCAGTTGTCGGGCACGACCATCAAGGCAATTCGTCACTATGAGGCGATCGGGCTATTACCTACGCCGCAGCGTCAGGGCCAGTACCGGGTCTATTCGGAGCAAAGCGTTCAGTTGCTGATGTTTATCAAGTGCGCGCAGCAACTGGGCTTCAAGCTCAAGGAGTTGCAGGACATTCTCCGAGGCCATCAAGGCGATGCGTTGCCCTGGGACCGAGCGGACCAGGCTATCGCTGGCAAAAAACAGGAACTGGCCGTGCAGATTGCCGAATTGCAGAAGATGCACATGGGATTGTTGGCATTTGAGGCACAGCTGAAGGATGCACAAGGACAGTGTTTGTCAGTAGCGCAGAGAACCTGACGGCTCATGAGCCGAATAATCCGCTTACTCGGCTCACACACCACGGCATCCTCCCCCGCTCATTTGCCCAGAATCCCCATGTCTGCTAGTGTCGCGCCGGTTTACCGTCTACCGGAATAGCCGCCATGGCCCGCAAAAAAGTTGCACTCGATTTCGAACAATCCCTCGCCGACCTGCAAACCCTGGTCGAGCGTCTGGAGAACGGCGAGTTGTCGCTGGAAGACTCGTTGACAGCGTTTGAGCAAGGCATCGGCCTGACCCGTGACTGCCAGAGTGCTTTGGCGCAGGCGGAACAGAAGGTCCAGGTATTGCTGGAACGTGACGGGGAGTTGGCCGAAGAGCCTTTCGATGCGGAACAGCCCGAATGATCGACGCGTATCAGGCCAGTAGCCAAGCCCGGGTCAATGCGGCGTTGGAACCCTTGTTTGTTGCGCCAAGCCCCGAACTCAAGCGTCTTTACGAAGCCATGCGCTACAGCGTGATGAATGGCGGCAAGCGCGTGCGCCCCTTGCTGGCCTATGCGGCCTGTGAAGCCTTGGGCGCGCCGGCCGAACAGGCGAATGGCGCGGCGTGTGCGGTGGAGTTGATTCACGCCTATTCGTTGGTGCATGACGATTTGCCGGCGATGGACGACGACGATTTGCGTCGCGGCCAGCCGACCACCCACAAAGCGTTTGATGAAGCCTGCGCGATCCTCGCCGGTGACGGCCTGCAAAGCCTGGCGTTCAGCGCACTGCTGGACCCGGCGCTGAGCAGCGTCAACGCCGACATCCGTCTGCGTATGGTGACCGCCCTGGCCGTGGCTGCAGGCCCCGCCGGTATGGTCGGAGGCCAAGCTATCGACCTCGGTTCGGTAGGCCAGAAGCTTGATCAACACGCTTTGGAATACATGCACCGGCACAAGACCGGCGCCTTGATCGAAGCCGCCGTGCACTTGGGCGCCCTGGCCAGTGGGCGGGCCGAAGCCCCTCAATTGGCGGCGCTGAAGACCTACGCGCTGGCCGTCGGCCTGGCGTTCCAGGTGCAGGACGACATTCTCGACGTAGAAAGTGACACCGCCACCCTGGGCAAACGCCAAGGCGCTGATATCGCACGGGACAAACCGACGTATCCTGCGCTGCTCGGGCTGGAATCGGCCAAGGTTTATGCCTTGGAACTGCGCGACCAGGCCCTGGACGCCCTGCGACCTTTCGACGCGGCGGCCGAGCCACTGCGTGACTTGGCGCGGTATATCGTCGAACGCCGGCACTGATTACAGCGGCCATTTCAGCCGCATATCGGCCAAGTTCGGCGCTCTGCGTGGGCAGTTTGCGATGCTTGAGGTAAACTGCCGCCTCTTCTTATACCTATAACGATTCGCCTGATGCCCACGACGTTTCAAGAGATTCCCCGCAAGCGCCCGTCCACGCCCCTGCTCGACCGTGCTGCCACGCCGGACGGCCTGCGTCGGTTGGGTGAAGCCGAGCTGGAAACCCTGGCCGATGAGTTGCGCCTGGAATTGCTCTACACGGTCGGCCAGACCGGTGGGCATTTTGGTGCTGGCCTGGGCGTCATCGAGCTGACCATCGCCCTGCATTACGTGTTCGACACCCCGGACGACCGGCTGGTGTGGGACGTGGGCCATCAGGCGTATCCGCATAAAATCCTTACGGGTCGCCGCGAGCAAATGGGCACCCTGCGCCAGAAGGACGGCGTTGCTGCCTTCCCGCGTCGCTCCGAGAGCGAGTACGACACCTTTGGCGTCGGCCATTCCAGCACCTCCATCAGTGCAGCGCTGGGCATGGCGATTGCCGCCCGTCTGCAAGGCAGCGATCGCAAGGCGATTGCCGTGATTGGTGATGGCGCGCTGACTGCCGGCATGGCCTTCGAAGCGCTGAACCATGCGCCGGAAGTGGACGCCAACATGCTGGTGATCCTCAACGACAACGACATGTCGATCTCGCGCAATGTCGGGGGCCTGTCCAACTACCTGGCAAAAATCCTCTCCAGCCGTACCTACGCCAGCATGCGCGAAGGCAGCAAGAAGGTGCTCTCGCGTCTTCCCGGTGCGTGGGAAATTGCCCGGCGCACCGAAGAATATGCCAAGGGCATGCTGGTTCCCGGCACCCTGTTCGAAGAGCTGGGCTGGAACTACATCGGCCCTATCGACGGCCACGACCTGCCGACCCTGATCGCCACGCTGCGCAACATGCGCGACCTCAAGGGCCCGCAGTTCCTGCACATCGTCACCAAGAAAGGCAAAGGCTTTGCCCCGGCAGAAGTCGACCCGATCGGCTATCACGCAATCACCAAGCTGGAGCCGCTGGACGCCCCCGCCGCTGCGCCGAAAAAAGCCAGCGGGCCTAAGTATTCCGGTGTGTTTGGCGAATGGCTGTGCGACATGGCCGCCGCCGACCCGCGCCTGGTGGGCATTACACCGGCGATGAAGGAAGGCTCCGACCTGGTGGCGTTCAGCGAACGGTTCCCGCTGCGTTACTTTGACGTGGCGATTGCCGAGCAGCACGCAGTGACATTCGCCGCCGGCATGGCCTGTGAAGGCGCCAAGCCGGTGGTAGCTATCTACTCGACGTTCCTGCAACGCGGTTATGACCAACTGGTGCATGACGTGGCGGTGCAGAACCTCGACGTGCTGTTTGCCATCGACCGCGCCGGCTTGGTCGGCGAAGACGGCCCGACCCACGCGGGCAGCTTCGACTTGTCCTACTTGCGTTGCATCCCCGGCATGCTGGTGATGACGCCGAGCGACGAAAACGAATTGCGCAAGATGCTCAGCACCGGCCATTTGTACAACGGCCCGGCGGCCGTGCGTTACCCGCGCGGCAATGGCCCGAATGCCGTGATCGAAAAGGACCTGGAGCCGATCGAGATCGGCAAAGGCATCGTGCGTCGCCAGGGCAGCAAGACCGCGTTCCTGGTGTTCGGCGTGCAGCTGGCGGAGGCCCTGAAAGTCGCCGAGAAGATCGACGCGACCGTGGTCGACATGCGTTTCGTCAAACCACTGGATGAAGCCTTGGTGCGCGAGATCGCCGGTAGCCACGAGCTGCTGGTGACGGTTGAAGAAAACGCCATCATGGGCGGCGCCGGTGCGGCGATCAGCGAATGCCTGGCGCGGGAGAACATCCTCAAGTCGGTGCTGCACCTGGGCTTGCCGGATGTATACGTTGAGCATGCCAAGCCGGCGCAGATGCTGGCGGAGTGCGGGTTGGATGAGGCCGGGATCGAGGCTTCGGTGCGCGAGCGCATGGCGCTATTGGGCCTCTAACCCAATCTCCAGGCTGAAACCGGGACTAGAATGTGGGAGCGAGCAAGCCGCTCCCAGATTGGTTTTGTGTCAATTTGATAGCCATGGACCGCCCATGAGTCGCCTTCGCCTCGCCCTGCCCTTGCTGCTTCTAGCCTCCCCGGACCTGCTCGCAGACACCCGCGACGACGCCCTGAAACTCCCCAACGTCGTCATCAGCGCCAACCGCCAGGTGCAGGCGCGCAACGACAGCAGCGCCGCCAACAGCGTGTTTACCCGCGACGACATCGACCGCCTGCAACCCACCAGCCTGACCGACCTGCTCAGCCGCGTTCCTGGCGTGCAAATAGCGCCTACTGGTGGGCGCGGCAGCCTGCCCGGCATCTATATTCGTGGCACCAAATCCGCCCAGAGCCTGGTGCTGGTGGACGGTCAGCGCATCGCCAATAGCACCTCCGGTGACAGCGGCTTGCAGTACCTGAACGTCGACCAGATTGAACGGGTGGAGGTGCTGCGCGGTTCACGCTCGGTGATCTACGGCAGCGATGCAATTGGCGGGGTGATCCAGGTGTTTACCCGGCGTAATACCGGGCAAGGCCTGCAACCACGCCTCAAGTTCGGTTTCGGCAGCAATCAGACCTGGGAGCGCAGCCTTGGCCTGTCCGGCGGTGATGAGCACACCCGTTTCAACCTCGGCGCGAGCCTGGATGAAACCTCGGGTATCAACTCGACGCACACGTCATTCCCAAGCGATGGCGACCACGACGCCTACCGCAACCAGTCACTCAGCCTGAACCTGAGCCATTCTTTCAGCGATGAGCTTGAGGCCGGGTTCAACCTGTTGGATAACCGTGGCAAATCGGAGTACGACAACAGTTTCGGCCGCTACGACGTCGCCACCGGGCAAACGCTTGGGCAAAAGCCCTACACCGACTACACCGTCAGCAGCGCCAGCGGCTATGTCGACGCCAGGCTCAACGAGCGCTGGCAGTCGCGCCTGGAGCTGGGCCATAGCGAGAACCGGGACACCAAGCGCGATACCCTCAGCGATGACTTCAGCGTGTTCAATACGTACCGCGACTCGGTCAACTGGCAGAACGACCTGACGCTGAATGACCAGAACAGCCTGATTCTCGGCGGCGACTGGTACGAAGACCGGTTCCACGGCTCCACCACCTTTACCGAAAACAGCCGCTGGAACCGTGCAGCTTTTGTGCAACATCGGTTCCACGGCGACTGGTTTTCCACCGAGTTGGGGGTACGGCGCGACCAGAACCAGCAATTTGGCGGGCAGAACAGCTGGAGCGGCACCGTCACCGTGCCGGTCAACCCCGACAACGACGTGCTGCTGAGCTACAGCGAAGGCTTCCGTGCGCCGACCTTCAACGACCTGTATTACCCGGATACGAAATACAGCAACCCCAACCTGCAGCCCGAAACCTCGAAAAGCTACGCGCTGCAATGGCGCAGCCAGTTGAGCGACAGCACGCGCCTGGAAGCCTCGCTGTACCGCACCGAATTGAGCGATGCGATCATCCTCGACAGTAACAGCAAGCCCCAAAACGTGGCGTCGGCGCGCATCGATGGCGTTGAGGCCGCGCTGAAGCAAGAGCTGTTTGGGTGGCAGGGCAACCTGGGGCTTGCGGTCATCGACCCGCGCGACCGTGACAGCGGCCACACCCTGGCCCGCCGGGCGCGGCGTACGTTGAGCCTGGATCTGGATCGGCAGTTCGACAAACTGGGCGTAGGTGCCAGTTGGCAGGCCATCAGCAGCAGCTATGACGATGAAGACAACACACACCGCCTTGGCGGGTATGCCTTGCTGGGGTTACGCGGCAGTTGGACGTTGAATCGGGAAGTGGCGTTGTCGGTGAAGGTCGATAATCTGTTGGACAAGTCTTATGCACGGGCGCGTTACAGCTATAACGACCCGGGGTTCTTGAACAATCAGGATTACCGTGAAGAAGGCCGGGCTTGGATGATTGGGGTGACTTGGACACCCGAGATCTGAGTTGGCTGTGACAGGTCAGGTGCAATCACCTGGCACAACCTCGCCACCGCCTCCAACATCTGCCCACTGGGCCGCTCCAGGCCTTTGTCCGGCACCACCCGCACCCGCGTCGCCATCGCCGGCCAGACCTTCCAGGCCTCCTTCTGCGCCTGATCCCCCACCAGAATCAGCTCGGGATCACGCTGCAACACCGACTCGATATTCACTTGCGGCGCGGGCAGCGTGAGGTCGTCAAACACATTGCGCGCGCCGCACACACCCAAGGCATCGCTGATGATCTGCCCGCCGCCCACGGTGTACAGCGGCGGGTTCCATACTTGGTAGAACACTCGCAACGGCTTGACCCGCTGATAACGCTGACGCAGTTCAGCCAGGCGCTGGCGCAACTGTGCAGCCAACTGCCGACCGGCTTCAGGCCGACCTAATTGTTCGGCGATGGCCTGCACTTGGGTAGTGAGTTGCTCAAGGCTGTGGGGTTCGGAGACGTACACCGGAATGTTCAGGCGCTGCAACTGCTCACGCTGGGCCGGGCCGACACTGCCGGGCCACAGCAGGATCAGGTCGGGCTTGAGGCTGAGCAGGCGTTCCATGTCCAGTTGGCCATAACGCCCCACCGACGGTACTTGCGCCAAGGCTGCCGGGCGATCGCCGCCGTCGAGCACGCCCACCAGCAGGTCGGCAGCGCCCAGTTCAGCGACGATTTCAGACAGCGATGGCGCCAGGCTGATCACGCGTTCGGCAGCCAACGCCTGGGCACTCGATGCCAGCAGCAGGAACGCCAGCCAGTGACGCCTCATCCCAATTGACGGGGGATGCGGTAGAGGTAAAACAGCACGAGTGTCGATAGCACCAGCAAGAACAGCGGCACTGCTTCAAGGCCGACAAACACCGCTAACGCGCCGATCCAGGCTGGCATGGAGGCAATCAGCAACGCCGTGCGCCGACGCGCCGCCAACGTAATCCAGGCAGCCGGTTCTTCGGGGGTATCGAGGGCTTTGGAGGTCGCGATCAACGCATGTTTATAGCCGTTGAAGTAGCGCAGACTGAGGAACATCGAAGCCACACCGGCAATAAAGAACGGCATGGCCAGCACCGGCAGCAAGGACTGGGCCTTACCAAATACCAGGTTGATCACGAACAAAGGGAGCAGCGCCAGCGCCAGGTACTGCCACCAATTGAAGGACAGTCGCCGTTTCACCTGGCCACGAGTCACGCGCGGTCGACCTCGCCCTGGTGCTCGTTGCCCATCATGTGATCAAGCTTGCTGGCCTTGGTGGCCAGGTAGAGCTTGTTATGCGGGTTGTGCCCGGTGTGCAACGGCACGCGCTCGGCAACGGTGATGCCCATTTCGGTCAAGGCTTTGACCTTGCGCGGGTTATTGGTCATCAGGCGCAGGGACTTGACGCCCAGATACTCCAACATCGGCAGGCAGATCGCATAGTCACGCTGATCAGCGGCGAAGCCCAGGCGCTCGTTGGCCTCCACGGTATCGGCACCGCCATCTTGCAGCTCGTAGGCGCGGATCTTGTTCATCAGGCCAATGCCACGGCCTTCCTGACGCAAGTACAGCAGCACGCCACGGCCTTCACGCGCGATGGCTCGCATAGCCGCTTCGAGTTGCGAGCCGCAGTCGCAACGCTGGCTGAACAGTGCATCGCCGGTCAGGCACTCGGAGTGCAAACGCCCAAGCACCGGCGCGCCATCCGCGATATCGCCCAGGCTAAGCACAACGTGCTCGCGCCCGGTGGCTTCTTCAAGAAAGCCGTTCATGGTGAACGTGGCAAAAGGGGTAGGCAGCTTGGAAGCGGCGACGAAAACGACGGGCACCGTGTGCTCCTGATTTCAGTTTTTACAGAGGCGGCCATTGTAACAGCACGTTCCTACAGACGCTTAAGCTGAATTATCGCTGATAAAGATCAATCGGTTTGATTGGCCTTTGTTCAGGTTCTATGCAGCGCCACTGGCCAAGACCTCTTCACGCGTCGCGAAAATGCTGATAACCCCGAATGGCCGGGGTGATGTCCTGCCCGTTGTCGTCGAGCAGCGTCACGCCCTGCCCCGCCCGGACACGGCCGATCACATGGATCGGCCAGCCATTGGCCTGCAACGGCGCCAATTCGGCGGGTGGCAGGGTGAACGCCAGCACGTAGTCGTCGCCCCCGCTCAGGGCCGCCACGCGCGCCTCATGATCGCCGACAAACGCCAGCAGCGCCTGGGACAATGGCAACCGCTGACGCTCAATCAGCAGGCTGACCTTTGATGCCGTGGCGATATGCCCGCAATCGGCGAGGAGCCCGTCGGAAATATCCATCGCAGACGTGGCCTTGCCGCGCAGCGCCAGCCCCAGGGCCAACTGCGGCTGCGGCGACCAGTAATGGGCCAGCAGCGGGTCGGCGATGGTCACATCGGCGCTGCGTTGGCCCAACACCAGCGCCAAGGCGCCAGCCGCATTGCCCAGCTCGCCGCCGACACACAGCAGGTCACCCGGCTGCGCACCGCTGCGGGTCAAGGCTTGCCCGGCCGGCACACGACCAAACACGGTCAGGGTCAGGCTGAGGGGCCCGCGCGTGGTATCGCCGCCCACCAAGCCCACGCCGCAGCGTTGCGCCATGCGGTTCAAACCCAGGGCATAGCGTTGCAGCCAATCGGCATCAACCGTCGGCGTGGTAAGGGCAAGGGTAAACGCGAGAGGGTTGGCGCCCATGGCAGCCAGGTCGCTCACCGCCACCGCCAACGAGCGTTGGCCGAGCAGGAAGGGGTCGCAGGGGTCCGAAAAGTGCACCCCGGCCACCAATGTATCGGTAGAAATTGCCAGTTGCTCCCCGGCAGGGAGCGCCAGCAAGGCGCAGTCGTCGCCGATCCCCAAGGCAATGCCTTCGCCGCCTTGCGCACAAGGCGCGGCGGCGAAGTAGTTGCGGATCAGCTCAAACTCGCCCATTCAGGACTCAAGCGCCGGTTAGCGCTTGTACGCCTTCACTTCAGCTTCACGCAGGCGCGGGGCCAGCTTGTCGAGCACGCCGTTGACGAACTTGTGACCGTCGGTCGAACCGTAGACTTTCGCCAGTTCGATGCCTTCGTTGATCACTACGCGGTACGGCACATCGACGCGATACAGCAGTTCCCAGGTGGACAGGCGCATCACGCACAGTTCAACCGGGTCCAGCTCTTCGATGGTCAGGTCCAGGCAAGGTGCCAGGGCCGTGTCGATCTCGCTCAGGTGCGCATACACACCGTGCAGGATGTCGTGGAAGTACGGCAGGTCGGCGAAGGTGAAATCGTTATCGACGCGAAACTGTGCTTCGATTTCGTTCAACGAGGCGCCCGCCATCTGACGCTGATACAGCGCCTGGGTGGCCAGTTGACGAGCAGCGCGACGCTTCTCGTTCTTGGACGGCTTACCGGCGTCGGCTGGACGCTCGTCGCGTGGGTTGAAACGATCGCTCTCGTCGGAAATCACTTGGCCTCCAACTGCGACAGCAGGCTGACCATTTCCAGGGCGGACAGGGCAGCTTCAGCGCCTTTGTTACCGGCCTTGGTGCCGGAACGCTCGATGGCTTGTTCGATGGAATCAACGGTCAGTACGCCGAAGGCGACCGGCACGCCGAACTCCATGGACACCTGGGCCAGGCCCTTGGTGCATTCGCCAGCCACGTATTCGAAGTGCGGAGTACCGCCACGAATGACCGCGCCCAGGGCGATGATGGCCGCGTATTCACCCTGTTGAGCAACTTTTTGCGCAACCAGTGGAATTTCGAAGGCGCCAGGGGCACGGATAAGGGTGATGTCGCTTTCGCTCACACCGTGGCGAACCAGGGCGTCCACGGCACCGCTAACCAGGCTTTCAACCACGAAGCTGTTGAAGCGGCCAACTACCAGGGCGTAGCGGCCTTTGGGGGCGATGAAGGTACCTTCGATGGTCTTCAGGGTCATTCGACAAATCTCTTAAAGAGCCGGGACGCGTGTATGACGCGTCCCTTAGTGATATTTGAACCGCGAACAAGGGGCGACAATCGCCGGCCTTTATTCGGAGGGCACGTATTCTACTACTTCCAGGTCGAAACCGGATATCGCATTAAATTTCATGGGTGCACTCATCAAGCGCATTTTGCGCACGCCCAGGTCACGCAGGATCTGCGAACCGGCACCGACGATGCTATAGGTGGTCGGTTTTTTCACCGGCACGTTGTCAGCCGTTTCGCGGATATGCGCCAGCAACACATCGCCGTCCACCGGATTACCCAGCAGCAACACCACGCCGCTACCCGCCTCGGAGACCGCAGCCATGGCGGCGCGCAGGCTCCAACGGCCCGGTTGCTTGACCATCAGCAGGTCACGCAGCGGGTCCATATTGTGCACGCGCACCAAGGTCGGTTCGTCTGCGCAAATGGCACCCAGGGTCAGGGCCATGTGCACGTCGCCTTCCACTGAATCACGGTAGGTCACCAAATTGAATTGGCCCAGTTCGCTGTCCAGTGGCTGCTCGGCAATCCGCTGAACGGTACGTTCGTGGATCATCCGGTAGTGAATCAGGTCGGCAATAGTGCCGACCTTGATGTTGTGTTCGGCGGCAAAGGCTTCCAGTTCACCACGGCGGGCCATGGTGCCGTCGTCGTTCATCACTTCGCAGATCACCCCGCTCGGCTCGAAACCGGCCATGCGCGCCAGATCGCAGGCCGCTTCAGTATGACCGGCGCGAGCCAGGGTGCCGCCCGGCTGGGCCATCAGCGGGAAGATGTGGCCTGGGCTGACGATGTCTTCGGCCTTGGCGTCTTTCGCGGCGGCCGCCTGTACGGTGCGTGCACGGTCAGCAGCAGAGATACCGGTGGTGACGCCGGTGGTGGCTTCAATCGATACGGTGAACTTGGTGCCAAAACCCGAACCGTTGCGCGGCGCCATCAACGGCAGCTTGAGCAACTCGCAGCGCTCACGGCTCATGGGCATGCAGATCAGCCCACGGGCGTGCTTGGCCATGAAATTGATGTGCTCAGCCTGGCAGGCCTCGGCGGCCATGATGATGTCGCCTTCGTTCTCGCGGTCTTCGTCATCCATCAGGATGACCATCTTGCCTTGGCGGATGTCTTCAACCAGTTCTTCGATGCTATTGAGCGCCACGTGGCACCCCCTTGGTCAGGATTTCAGGTAGCCATTAGCGGCCAGAAAACTTTCGGTGATGTTACTGGCAGCAGGCTCTGCGGCCTTGTCGCCCAGCAATAGGCGCTCCAGATAACGGGCAAGCAAGTCGACTTCAAGGTTCACCCGGCGACCCGGCTGGTACGACGCCATGATGGTTTCGCTCAGGGTGTGGGGAATAATGGTCAGTTCAAATTCGGCGCCGTTCACGGCGTTCACGGTCAGGCTGGTGCCATCGACGGTGATCGAGCCTTTGTGGGCAATGTACTTGGCCAACGCTTTGGGCGCGCGGATGCGGAATTCCACGGCCCGCGCGTTTTCGCTGCGCGCCACGACTTCGCCGACGCCGTCGACGTGGCCGCTGACCAGGTGGCCGCCGAGGCGGGTGGTCGGCGTCAGGGCTTTTTCCAGGTTGACAGGGCTGCCGGCCTTAAGGTCATTCATCGCGGTGCAGTCCAGGGTTTCCCGGCTGACATCGGCGGCGAAGCCGTTGCCCGGCAGCTCGATGACGGTCAGGCACACGCCACTGACGGCGATACTGTCGCCCAGTTTGACGTCGCCCAGGTCGAGCTTGCCGGTTTCAACCAGCAGGCGTACATCGCCGCCTTTGGGTGTCATTGCACGGATGCTGCCGATGGATTCGATAATGCCGGTGAACATTTCGTTCTCCTGAAAACGGGGCTGACGCTCAAGCGCAGGCCGGGAATTATACGCTCGCTGCGGGGAGCGGGATGGCAGTGACTCGCCAGTCGTCGCCAACAGCGCGCATTTCAGTGATCTTGAGTTGGGGGGAGTCGGCGAGTTTCTCAAGCGGCCAGTCCAGCAAAGGCCGGGCGGCGGAGCCGAGGAACTTGCCGGCGACGAAAATCACGTACTCATCCACCAGGCCTTGCTGGGCGAACGCGCCCGCCAGGCTTGGGCCGGCTTCTACCAGCACGTCATTGACGCCGCGGGCAGCCAGCGCAACCAGTGCTGAACGCAGGTCGACCTGGCCCACGACGCCCGGCACCACCAGGCACTCGGGGCCACGGGGGAACTGGTTTTCCGCCGTCACGCACGTGATGACCAACGCCGGGCCGGCCTTGAAGAACGGCGCATTGAGCGGCACGCGCAAGCGGCCATCGATCAGCACGCGCAACGGCGGGCGCGACATCGCCAGGGCAGTCGTGGCTTCGTCCAGGCCAAGCTCGGCGGCGCGCACGGTCAGGCGCGCACCGTCCGCCAACACCGTGTCGGCGCCAGTCAGCACCACGCTGGCCTCGGCGCGCAGGCGCTGTACCGCGGCGCGGGCGGCGGGGCCGGTGATCCATTGACTTTCGCCGCTGGCCATCGCGGTGCGACCGTCCAGGCTCATCGCCAATTTGACCCGCACGAAAGGCAGGCCGTGTTCCATACGCTTGAGGAAACCCTTGTTGAGGGCCCTGGCTTCACCCTCCAACACACCGCTGCGCACCTCGATCCCGGCCTGGGCCAGGCGCTGCATGCCGCGCCCGGCGACTTCCGGGTTAGGGTCCTGCATCGCCGCAACCACCCGCGCCAACCCGGCGCTCAGCAACGCATCGGCGCACGGCGGGGTGTGACCATAGTGGCTGCAAGGTTCAAGGGTTACGTAGGCCGTGGCACCGCGAGCCTTGTCACCGGCTGCGCGCAGGGCATGCACTTCGGCATGGGGCTCGCCGGTACGCACATGCCAGCCTTCGCCGACAATCTGCCCATCACGCACAATCACGCAACCTACCCGCGGGTTGGGGTGGGTGGTGTACAAGCCATTGCGTGCAAGTTCCAGGGCGCGGGCCATGTAATGGGCGTCGAGCACAGCCTGTTCAGCAGAAGGTGGGTTCATTCTTTGGCAGGCTCACGGGCCAGGCGGTCGATCTCTTCACGGAACTCATTGAGGTCCTGGAAGCGTCGATACACCGAGGCGAAACGGATATAGGCAACTTCGTCGAGCTTTTGCAGCTCGCCCATTACCAGTTCTCCAACTACCAGGCTCTTGACCTCGCGCTCGCCGGTCGCCCGCAGCTTGTGCTTGATGTGCACCAGCGCCGCTTCCAGCCGCTCGACACTCACTGGTCGTTTTTCCAGGGCGCGCTGCATACCGGCGCGTAATTTATCTTCGTCGAAAGGCTGGCGGCTGCCGTCGGACTTGATCAGACGTGGCAATACCAGTTCGGCGGTTTCGAAGGTGGTGAAACGCTCACCGCAGCCAGAGGCCAGGCATTCGCGCCGGCGACGCACTTGATCGCCCTCGGCGACCAGACGCGAGTCAATGACCTTGGTGTCGTTGGCACCGCAGAAGGGACAGTGCATGGTTGGCAGGCAACAAATAAAGGGAGGACCATGGTAGCGCATCCCCGTGGCAAGACAAGCCATAGCCTTTACGGTATATAGGCTGACTATTATGTTTCATATCTTTTAAGCCACGGATTTTGTCCTTTCTGGAGCCGTACATGCAGTTACGACCACTTGTTTTGCTCACCCTCTTCAGTTTCCTGGTCGCCTGCAGCAGCGAAGCCCCAAAGCCGGCCGCACCTCAACCGACGCCAGCGCAAGAGAAAAAAGTCCCAGGGATTGAAGACATGGGCCCCCTGCCTGCCTATCAGCGGGAAATCAGCGGCAGCCTGACCAACGTACCGGCGGGTGCCGAAGTCGAGATGGCCTTGTTGGTCATCGACGACCGTTCGCGCCCGCAGCAACTGCTCGCCAGCAGTGTATTGAGCGGCAACGGCAAGCCCTTGGCATTCCGCCTGCGCTACAACCCCGAAGCCTTCCCAGCCGGTGCGCGGGTTGAACTGCGTGGCCGCGCCAGCCAGTCCGGCGAGTTGATCCTGCACCTGCCCGCCGTGCTGATCACCCAGGCAATCACCCAGACCACCGGCCCCCTGCAACTCGTCAAGGCACCATGACGCCACCGCTGGACCTGCAAGCGGCGCTGAGCGAACTGATCGGCGACGCGCAACTGGTGCCCTGCCCGCTGCCGGGTACCGAGCTGTCTTTGTGGCTGCTGGACGCAGACAACATGGACCGCGCCTTCAGCCCCGAAGAAACCCGGCGCATCCTGCATGAACCGCCTTACTGGAGTTTTTGCTGGGCCAGTGGTTTGGCGCTGGCACGGTATCTGGCGGCGACTCCTGAATGGGTCGCCGGCAAGCGCGTGCTGGATTTTGGCGCGGGTTCCGGTGTGGCCGGGATTGCGGCGGCTAAAGCGGGCGCGCTGGAAGTAGTCGCCTGCGACCTGGACCCGCTGGCCTTGGCATCCTGCCGGGCGAATGCCGAGCTTAATGGTGTGGAACTGGGTTATTCGGCGGACTTTTTCGCCGAATCAGACCGCTTCGACCTGATCCTGGTGGCTGACGTGCTCTACGACCGGGCGAACCTGCCGCTGTTGGACCAGTTCCTGACCCGTGGCCGCGAAGCGTTGGTGGCGGATTCGCGGGTGCGGGACTTTCAGCACCCGGATTATCAACGGCTGGAGATTCTGGATGCGCTGACGTTGCCGGACTTGGCGGAGCCTTGGGAGTTTCGCAAGGTGAGCCTGTACCATTCGCGGCGCACTTGAGACCTTCGCGAGCAAGCCCTTATAGTTGCCCCATTCCCGCTTTATTCGAGACGCCCCATGAGTGAGCCCACGCCATACATCTTCGACGTTACTACTGCCACCTTCGACCAGGCAGTGATCCAGAACTCCTTCGAAAAACCCGTGCTGGTGGATTTCTGGGCCGAGTGGTGCGCGCCGTGCAAGGCGTTGATGCCGATGCTCGCGAAAGTTGCCGAGAGTTATCAGGGCGAGTTGCTGCTGGCCAAGGTTGATTGCGAGGCCGAGCAGGACATCGTCGCGCGTTTTGGCATTCAAAGCCTGCCGACGGTGGTGCTGTTCAAGGATGGCCAGCCGGTGGACGGTTTTGCCGGGGCGCAGCCGGAGTCGGCGGTGCGGGCGCTGTTGGAGCCGCATGTGCAGATGCCGCCGCCAGCTGCGGCGGACCCGTTGGAGCAGGCCCAGGGGCTGTTTGCAGAAGGTCGCATCAGTGATGCCGAAGCCCTGCTGGTCGCGCTGTTGGGCGAGGACAACACCAACGCCGCCGCACTGATCCTGTATGCACGCTGCCTGGCCGAGCGCGGTGAGTTGGGCGAAGCCCAGGCCGTGCTGGACGCCGTGAAAAGCGACGACCACAAAGCCGCCCTCGCCGGGGCCAAGGCGCAGATCACTTTCCTGCGCCAGGCTGCCGACCTGCCGGACGCCGCCGACTTGAAAAGCCGACTGGCGCAAAACCCGCAGGACGACGAAGCGGCCTATCAACTGGCAATCCAGCAACTGGCGCGCCAGCAGTACGATGCGGCGCTGGAAGGTTTGCTCAAGCTGTTCATCCGCAACCGCAGCTACAACGAAGGCCTGCCGCACAAGACCTTGCTGCAGGTGTTCGAACTGCTGGGCAATGATCACCCGCTGGTGACCGTGTACCGCCGCAAGCTGTTTGCCGCGTTGTATTAATCGCCGACCCAACTGTACAGCGGCGTATCACCGCCGCTGGCCACTTTCACCTTGGCGCTATGGCGCAGGCGCACCAACAGGCGCTTGCCCGCCGAGGCGTCCCCCGCCAAGCCTTCCAACTGGTCGAGCAGTTCGAGGCCACTGAGTTGCCCGGCCTCGCGCAACAGATCCTGAGCGTTCTGCCACAGGTCATCGTTCTGTTTTATCGGCACAACTGGCGGCGTACTCTCTACTGGGGCGGCCTGCAATTGCGCGCCCAGGCGTGCCCAATCAGCGTCGTCCAGCTCCAGGGTCAAGTCCACCGGCAGGTCGCCGACGGTTCCACGAATTCGCAACATCGTCGTTACTCCTGCACATTTTCCGATAGGCATGCTCCCATGCGGCTTGCGCAACGCCAAGCAGGCGGTCAAACTCCCGGCTCCATTGTTATAAGATCACATAACAAAACTTTTATCTTCGCTCGGGAGTTTCACCATGCGCCGTCTGTTGCTTGCTTTGCCGTTTGCCCTGCTGCCACTGGCGGTCGCCTATGCTCACGACGATCACGACCATGAACACGGCAGCCTCGGCGCCCATGAGCACGGCGTTGGTCGCCTCAACGCGGTGCTCGACGGCCAAGCCCTTGAACTTGAGCTGGACAGCCCGGCGATGAACCTGGTGGGTTTCGAACACGTGGCCACCAGCGCGGCGGACAAAGCTAAAGTCGCCGCTGCACGTAAACAGCTGGAAAACCCTGTCGCCCTGTTCAACTTGCCCAAGGCCGCCGGCTGCGTCGTCGGCAACCAGGAACTCAACAGCCCGTTGTTCGGCGACAAGCCCGAAGCCGACCATGACCATGATGATGACGCCAAAGACGGCGCCCACGAGCACCATCACGACCACAGCGAGATCCACGCCCACTACCAGTTCACCTGCGCCACGCCGACAGCCTTGAGCAATCTCGACCTGAGCCAAGTGTTCAAGACCTTCCCCGCCACCCAGAAAATTCAGGTACAACTGATCGGCCCGAGCGGCCAGCAAGGTGTTGAAGCGACGGCCACAGCAGCCACCCTGAAGTTCTGATTTGAAAATACGGTCAATGTGGGAGCTGGCTTGCCTGCGAACGGATCGCCTCGGTATCTCTGGAACAACCGAGTCGCCCGCATCACAGGCAAGCCAGCGCCTACAAGGGATCGGCGCCATTTTCTACAACCAGGCAATACTGATTTAACATGACCCATGCATTGATCGAACTGTCTGACCTGGGCTTTAACTGGCCCGGGCAGCCACAGTTGCTGGATATCCCCGCTTTCCGCCTGGAAGCAGGAGAAACCCTGTTTCTGAAGGGCCCGAGCGGCAGTGGCAAAACCACGCTACTGGGCCTGCTCGGGGGCGTACAGAAACCCAGCCAGGGCAGCATCCGCCTGCTCGGCCAGGAGCTGACCGAACTTTCGGCCGGCGCCCGCGACCGCTTCCGTGTCGACCACACCGGCTACATCTTCCAGCAGTTCAACCTGCTGCCGTTCCTGTCGGTGCGCGAGAACGTCGAGTTGCCCTGCCACTTCTCCAAGCTGCGCGCGCAACGGGCGAAACAACGTCACGGCAGTGTCGACCGCGCCGCCGCGACCCTGCTGGCGCACCTGGGGTTGAAAGACAAAGACCTGCTGGAGCGCCGCGCCGACTCGCTGTCCATCGGCCAGCAACAACGGGTGGCCGCCGCTCGCGCGCTGATCGGTCAACCCGAGTTGGTGATCGCCGACGAGCCCACTTCGGCCCTGGACTACGACGCCCGCGAAGCTTTCCTTCAGCTGTTGTTCGCTGAATGCCGCGAAGCCGGCGCCAGCCTGTTGTTTGTCAGCCATGACCAAAGTCTGGCCGCGCTGTTCGACCGCCACCTGTCGCTGGCCGAACTCAATCGCGCCGCCACGCCCGCAGAGGTTTGAGATGTATCTGTTCCGTCTAGCCATGGCCAGCCTGGCTAACCGCCGCTTTACCGCGATCCTCACCGCATTCGCCATCGCCCTGTCTGTGTGCCTGCTGCTGGCCGTGGAACGCGTCCGTGTCGAGGCGCGCAACAGTTTCGCCAGCACCATCAGCGGCACCGACCTGATCGTCGGCGCCCGCTCCGGCTCGGTGAACCTGCTGCTGTATTCGGTGTTTCGCATCGGCAATGCCACTAACAACATCCGTTGGGACAGCTACGAACACTTCGCCGCCAGCCCTCAGGTGAAATGGGCGATCCCGATTTCCTTGGGTGATTCCCACCGTGGCTACCGCGTGATGGGCACCAACGAGTCCTACTTCGAGCACTACCAATACGGTCGCAAGCAACACCTCGAACTGGCCAGCGGCCGCGCCTTCGCCACCGACCCGTTCGAAGTGGTGCTCGGCGCCGAAGTGGCTGACGCACTGCACTACAAACTCGGCGACAAACTGGTGCTGGCCCATGGCGTCGCGGTGGTCAGCCTGGTCAAGCACGATGACAAACCCTTCACCGTGGTCGGCATCCTCAAGCGCACCGGCACGCCGGTGGACCGCACGTTGCACATCAGCCTCGGCGGCATGGAGGCGATCCATATCGACTGGCACAACGGTGTGCCGGCTCAAGGCAAAGGCCGCATCAGCGCCGATCAAGCGCGCAACATGGACCTCACGCCGCAGGCCATTACCGCGTTCATGCTAGGGCTGAACAACAAGATTTCCACCTTCGCCCTGCAACGGGAGATCAACGAATTCCGTGGCGAGCCGATGCTGGCGATCCTGCCGGGCGTGGCGCTGCAAGAACTGTGGAGCATGATGGGCACAGCTGAAAAAGCGCTGTTCGTGATCTCGCTGTTCGTGGTGCTGACCGGCTTGATCGGCATGCTCACGGCGATCCTCACCAGCCTCAACGAGCGCCGTCGCGAAATGGCGATCCTGCGCTCAGTGGGCGCACGGCCGTGGCATATTGCAACCTTGCTGATCGTTGAAGCCTTCGCCCTGGCGCTGTCCGGCGTGATCGCAGGCGTGGGCCTGCTGTACGTGTGCATCGCCGCCTCGCGCGGTTACCTGCAGGCCAATTACGGCCTGGACCTGCCCATGTCGTGGCCCAGCGAATATGAATGGACGCTGCTCGCCGGTATCCTGGCCGCCGCGCTGTTGATGGGCAGCGTGCCCGCGTGGCGCGCCTATCGACAATCTTTGGCCGATGGCCTGTCGATTAGGCTGTAGAACAGCCGCTGCAAGTTTCAAGCGTTAAGCTGCAAGCGAATCGGCTTTAACTTAAAGCTTGCGGCTTCTAGCTACCTAATGAGGAGTTTTCATGCGTCGCGCCCTCGCTGCACTGTTTTTGCTGGTGGCCCTGCCCGCCTGGGCCGCCGAGCCCAAGGAACTGACCTGGTCGGAGCTGATCCCGCCGGATGCCATGCCCGAAGTGCCCAATATGCAGCCGCTGCACAACCTGTCCGGCATGGCGGATGCACTGGAGTCGGCGCCGGCGGCCAAGCAGGAAATGCCCCACGCGCCTGTGGTGCAAAGCCTTGATGGCAAGCACATCCGACTGCCCGGTTATATCGTGCCGCTGGAAGTGGGTGAAAACGGCCGCACCACTGAATTCTTGCTAGTGCCGTATTTCGGCGCGTGCATCCACGTTCCGCCACCGCCGTCGAACCAGATCGTGCACGTTAAAAGTGAAGTCGGCGTGAAGCTCGATGAGCTGTATCAACCGTACTGGATCGAAGGCGCGATGCGGGTCAAACCGTCCACCAGCGAACTGGCCGACGCCGGTTACCAGATGGATGCCGAGAAGATTTACATCTACGAGCTGCCGGAGTAGCGCTGATCGCCCTTTCGTTGAGCTGAGTCAAAAGATCGAGCGGAACGATCTTTACCATTGGACGTACAACTTTTAACGTCCTTTTGGAGCTCCCATGAACAAGTCTCTGCTCGGCGCGTCCCTCTTCGCGCTCGCCCTCGTTGCCCCTGTCGCACACGCTCACGAAGCGGGCGACATTCTGGTTCGCGCCGGTGCAATCACCGTGAATCCGAAGGCTGACAGCAGCACCGTCAAAGTTGACCAGGGCCCATTGGCCGGCACCAACCTGGGCGGCAAGGCGACCATGAGCAGCGATACCCAACTGGGCTTGAACTTTGCCTACATGCTGACCAACCACGTGGGTATCGAACTGCTGGCCGCCACACCGTTCGAGCACGACGTGAAGATCAAAGGCACCGCCCTGGGCGCCGCCAACGGCAAGCTCGGTACCCTGAAACACCTGCCGCCAACCCTGAGCGTCGTGTACTACCCGCTGGATAACAAATCGGCCTTCCAACCTTACGTAGGCGCCGGTATCAACTACACCTGGATCTACGACGAGCACGTCGGCAGCCGTGCCCAAGGCGCAGGTTTCAGCAACTTCAAGGCTGAAAACTCCTGGGGCTGGGCCGCACAGATCGGCGCGGACTACATGATCAACGACAAGTGGATGATCAACGCCCAGGCGCGCTACATCGACATCAGCACCAAGGCCACCGTGGAAAACAACGCCGTGGCACCTGGCACGCGTGCCAAGGTCAATGTGGACGTTGACCCAATGGTTTACATGGTGGGTATTGGCTACAAGTTCTAATCCCGACCTAAGCAACACTGCATAACCAAATGTGGGAGCGGCGCACCGCCGCTCCCACATTTTGGTTTTGCGTGTATTCAGTTGTGCCGGTAGAAGCGATCCAGCAACGCCGGCAGCCCCGCCCGCCATGCCCGTGGCTTGATGCCAAAGGTATGGAGGATTTTCTTGCAGGCGAGCACCGCGTGTTGCGGTTCTTCACTGGCATCCGGCCGGGCCGCATGGGCCTGGGCGGTGGGGGATTCGATCGCCAACGGATGAAAATTGCGCGCTTCAGTGAGGATCGCCTGGCCCAGCGCCAACGGCGTGGTCGCCTCATGGCCGGCGTAGTGGTAAGTGCCCCACAACGGCGCCGCGCAATCGAGTTGCTTGAGCACCGAAATGATCACCCGCGCCGCATCGTCCACTGGCGTCGGGTTGCCGCGTCGGTCGTCAGCCATCAGTAATTCATCGGTTTTTTCGGCCCGGGCCAGGAAGCGCCCGAGGGTGCCGTCGACGCTGTCATCCAGCAGCCAGCCAAACCGCAGCAACACATGTTGCGGGCAAGTGGCGCGCACGCTTTGTTCGATACGCCACAACGCCTGGCCGCGCAGGCCCAGGGGCACCGGCTCGTCTTTTTCGCTGTAAGCGGTGGCGCGAGAGCCATCGAACACGCGGTAGCTGGACGGTTGCAGCAAGGTGATGTTGTGGTGCTGGCACAGCTCGGCCAGACGCTCGATAGCGAACTCCTGGGAGGCCAGGCGGGTTTCGCTGACCGCTTCGGCCTGGAACCAGTCGAAATAGTAGGCGAGGTTGATCAACGCATCGGGACGGGTGTCGTCGAGCAATTGGGTGAGGCTCGCGGCATCCCAGCCGTCTTGGGGCGGTTTGGGTGCGAGGAAACCAATGTCTTCCTCTGCACCGAGGCGAATCAGCGCCTGCCCGAGGGCATTCCCGCCGCCCAGTAACATAAGGCGCATTCGCATAGATTGAGCAGGCCCGGTCTGGTTGGAACGAAGGTTATTCATGTATTTGTCAGAATCGTTGCATTTTGCGGGTTCGTAGCGCAACCGTCACGGACAAACTGCGCGATTGCAACTTGTTGGAGCGGGCGGTATCAATCACTCCATGAACCTTCCTGAATCCACCGACAGCGCGTTGCACGGCTTCCACCCCGCCGTCAGCGCCTGGTTCCGCAGCACCTTCCCTTCGGTGACAAGCGCCCAGGCCCAGGCATGGCCGCTGATCCGCCAACGCCAATCGACGCTGATCGCCGCGCCCACCGGCTCCGGCAAGACGCTCACAGCCTTTTTGGCGGTGCTGGATGACTTGGTCCAGCAAGGCCTGGCGCACGGCGGGCAACTGCCGGACGAAACCGTGGTGGTCTACGTGTCGCCGCTGAAGGCGCTGTCCAATGACATCCAGATCAACCTGCAGAATCCGCTTGCCGGAATCACTCAGCACTTGCAGAACCAGGGCCTGCCGCCGCTGGTGATCCGCACCGCCGTGCGCACGGGCGACACCCCGCAAAAAGACCGCATGCAGATGCGCAAGCGCCCGCCGCACATTCTGGTGACCACTCCGGAATCGCTCTACGTGCTGCTGGGGTCGGACTCCGGGCGGCAAATGCTCGCCCGCACGCGCACGGTGATCGTCGATGAAATCCACGCTATCGCGGCCGGCAAACGTGGCAGCCACTTGGCGTTGAGCCTGGAGCGCCTGCAAGGCCTGTGCGCCGAACCACTGACACGCATTGGCTTGTCGGCCACGCAAAAGCCCATCGACGCGGTGTCACGTTTTCTCGTGGGCACCGGCCGCCACTGCGCGATTGTGGATATCGGCCACGCCCGCCCCCGCGACCTGGATATCGAAGTACCGCCAGTGCCGCTCTCGGCAGTAATGGCCAACGATGTGTGGGAACGGGTCTACGACCGCCTCGCCGAATTGGCCCGCGAGCACCGCACCACGCTGGTGTTCGTCAACACCCGCCGCCTGGCAGAACGCCTGGCCCGGCATTTGAGCGAACGCCTGGGCAAAAGCGCCGTGGCCGCGCACCACGGCAGCCTGGCCAAGGAAATGCGCCTGGACGCCGAACAACGACTCAAGGCCGGTGAGCTGCAAGTGCTGATCGCCACCGCGTCCCTGGAGCTGGGGATTGATATCGGCGACGTGGATCTGGTCTGTCAGATCGGCTCGCCCGGCTCCATCAACGGTTTTCTGCAAAGAGTGGGACGCTCCGGCCACCAGGTCGGCGGCACGCCCAAAGGGCGCTTGTTCGCCACCACACGCGACGACTTGATCGAATGCGCCGCGCTGCTCGATTGCGTACGCCGGGGTGAGCTGGACACCTTGCACATACCGGTCGCGCCGTTGGACGTGCTGGCCCAACAGATCATCGCCGAGGTCAGCGCCCAGGAATGGTCGGAGCAGGCCTTGCTCGACCTGATCCGCCGCGCCGCGCCCTATGCCGAGCTGGATGAACGCCAATACCAAGCGCTGCTGCAGATGCTCAGCGACGGCTACAACGGTCGCCAGGGCATCCGTAGCGCCTACCTGCACCGCGACGCCCTGAGCCGCACCTTGCGCGGTCGTCGCGGCGCCAGACTCACTGCCGTGACCAGCGGCGGCACCATCCCCGACAATGCCGACTATAGCGTGTTGCTCGAACCCCAAAGCCTGAACATCGGCAGCGTCAACGAAGACTTTGCGGTGGAAAGCATCGCCGGGGATATCTTCCAGCTCGGCAATACGTCCTACCGAATCCTGCGGGTCGACGCCGGCAAGGTGCGCGTCGAGGATGCCCATGGCCAGCCGCCGAACATTCCGTTCTGGCTCGGCGAAGCGCCCGGGCGCAGCAACGAATTGTCGGCGGCGGTGGCGCGTTTGCAGGGTCAATTGGACGCGCTGCTCAGCGCCACGCCCGGCAACCTGCAAGCCGCGCAAGACTGGCTCACCGAAACCCTCGGCCTAAACCACGCCAGCGCCGAACAAATCCTCGATTACCTGGCGCGCACACGCTTGGCCCTGAGCGCCCTGCCGTCCCAGGACACGTTGATCATGGAGCGTTTCTTCGACGCGTCCGGCGGCACCCAACTGATCATCCACACGCCGTTCGGCAGCCGCGTCAACCGCGCCTGGGGCCTGGCCTTGCGCAAGCGTTTTTGCCGCACCTTCAATTTCGAATTGCAGGCCGCCGCCAGCGAAAATGCGATCGTGCTGTCGCTGTCCACCAGCCACAGTTTCGAGCTGGACGCGGTGTGGCGTTACCTCAACAGCCACAGCGCCGAACATATCCTGATCCAGGCCGTGCTGGAGGCGCCGCTCTTCGGCGTGCGCTGGCGCTGGAATGCCGGTGTGGCGCTGGCATTGCCGCGCTTTACCGGCGGGCGCAAGGTGGCGCCGCAGATCCAGCGCATGAAAAGCGAAGACCTGATCGCCAGTGTGTTTCCCGACCAGATCGCCTGCCTGGAAAACCTCGCCGGCGAGCGCGAAGTGCCTGAACACCCGCTGGTCGAGCAAACCCTCGACGACTGCCTTCACGAAGCCATGGACAGCGACGCCTGGCTGGCCCTGCTGCGGCGCATGGAGCACGGCGACGTGCGCCTGATCAGCCGCGACTTGCCAGCGCCCTCGCCGATGGCCGCTGAAATCCTCAGTGCGCGGCCCTACACCTTTCTTGACGATGCGCCACTGGAAGAGCGCCGAACCCAGGCCGTGCTCAACCGACGCTGGAGCGACCCGCAAAGTACCGACGACCTAGGGGCGCTGGATGCTGACGCTATTGCTGGCGTGCGCGAAGAAGTCTGGCCGGCGCCCAACGGGCTGGATGAAATGCACGAGGCGTTGATGAGTCTGGCGTGTATCGCCGCCAGCGAAGTCACGCCGCAATGGGCGCAATGGTTGCACGCCTTGGCCAAGAGCGGCCGCGCCTTTCAATTGCACAATGACCTGTGGGTCGCCGTTGAACGCTTGAGTTGCTTGCAGGCAATCTTCCCCAACGACTTGCCGCTGTTACCTGGTTTCGATGAGCCCTGGACCTTTGATGAGGCCGTGGTGGAAGTGCTGCGCGCACGCCTCGGTGGGTTCGGCCCGCTGAGCCTGAGCGAGATCGCCGCGCCCCTGGCCTTGCGAGAATCTGATGGGGTCCAGGCGCTGGCCCGTCTGGAGCAGGAAGGCTATGTATTACGCGGCCATTTCAGCCCCGCTGCCACTGAGGAGCAATGGTGCGAACGCCACCTGCTGGCGCGTATTCATCGCTATACGGTCAAGCGCTTGCGCCGGGAAATCGAGCCGGTGGCACTGCAGGATTTCATGCGTTTTCTGTTCGATTGGCAGCACCTGTCCGACGGCACACGCGGTCAGGGCAGCGCGATGTTGCCGCAGATCGTTGCGCAGTTTGAAGGGTATGCCGCCGCCACATCCGCCTGGGACAGCGACCTGCTCAGCGCACGGCTCAAGGATTACTCCTCCACCTGGCTCGATGACCTGTGCCGCAGCGGCAAACTGGTGTGGACGCGCTTGGGCAACAAACCCGGCGCCATGGCATTACGCAGTACGCCAGTGGTGTTGCTGCCCCGCAGCCAGGTGGGACTGTGGAGCGGACTGACCGAACTCACCGACGCCACCACGCTGTCACCCAAGGCGCAGAAGGTGCATCAAGCCCTGCGCGACCACGGCGCGCTGTTTTTTGATGAGCTGGTGCACGAGGCCCACTTGCTGCGCAGCGAACTGGAAAGCGCCTTGCAGGAACTGGTCGGCGCCGGGCTGGTAAACGCCGACAGCTTCGCCGGCCTGCGCGCCCTGACCACGCCCGCCAGCAAACGCCAGGCGCGCAGCAGTCGGCGTGGGCGCGGCGCGTTTATCGGCGGCATGGACGACGCCGGGCGCTGGGCCTTGGTGCGGCGTTCACCCACCGCCGCCAGCGCGCATTCGGCCCAGACGCTGGAGCATGTGGCAATGACCTTGCTGCGCCGCTATGGCGTGGTGTTCTGGCGCTTGCTCGAGCGTGAGGCGGATTGGCTACCAAGCTGGCGCGAGTTGCTGCGCACTTTTCATCGGCTGGAAGCACGCGGGGAGATTCGCGGGGGGCGATTTGTCAGTGGGTTGGCGGGGGAACAGTTTGCGTTGCCGGAGGCGATCCCGTTGTTGCGTGAAGTGCGACGTCGGGCCCATGACGGCAGTTTGATTGTTGTGTGTGGGCCTGATCCGCTGAACCTGGTGGGCACGTTGTTGCCGGGCACCAAGGTGCCGGCCTTGAGTGGTAATCGAATTGTGTATCGGGACGGGTTGCCGGCGGCGGTGATGGTCGCTGGCAAGCAGCAGGCGTTGTTGGAGGTGGATCAGGTGGCGGTGCAGAATAAACTGATGAAGCGTCCGTAACGTAGCAGCTGTCGAGCGCCAGCTGCTACGGGTTGTGAAGGTCACTGAGCCCGAGGCGGCTCCGTGACCACCACCGAAGCCGGCACCTCTGCATCAGGTTCATCCGCCAGCAGCGCACGCTTGGGCAACAAAATCTGCTGTGGATAAGTCTGCGCGAAGTGCACCTCGTCACAATTATCCACACGCTTTTTCAGCCGCTGGTTAAACGCGCGACTCACCGCGTATTGCCCGCCCGAGACCGTGCGGAACTGCGCCGTCAGCACCACGCCGTTGAGGTCCATCTTGTCGACACCAAACACCTCCAGCGGGCCTTGCAGGTTGTACTTGAGGAACACGTCGTCGCGAATCGATTGCCCGGCCTCGCGGATCAATTCCAGCGCCTTGTCCACGTCCGTGTCGTAGGTGAACTGCACTGAGAAGAATGCATAGGCAAACTGCCGCGACTGGTTGGTAACCGCCTTGATCTGCCCGAACGGCACCGAATGCACAAACCCCTTGCCGTCGCGCAGGCGCAGGGTGCGGATGGTCAGGCCTTCTACAGTGCCGGCGTGGCCGGAGTCGAGCACCACCCAGTCGCCGATGGACAGGGTGTCTTCAATGATGATGAACAGCCCGGTGATCACATCCTGCACCAACTGCTGGGAACCAAAACCGATAGCCAGGCCGACCACGCCGGCACCGGCCAGCAGCGGTGCGACGTTGATGCCGAGGTTGGCCATGGTGGTGATTGCGCAAATCACCACCAGAATGATTTTCACCGCGTTGCGCACCAGCGGCAGGATGGTTTTCACCCGGGTACTGGGCTGGCGGCTCGAGCGATCGTTGACCGACGGTTTCAGCGCTTCCTGAATCGCCGTATCCAGGACCACCCAGAACAACCCGGTCATCAGCAGGATCAAGCCAATGCTGCTGAGGGAATCGCTGATCGCTCGACCGATCGAGTTGCGCTCGGCGAATTCAAACAGCGAGACACCCCAGATACGCCCGAGGACTTCAATAAACCCGATCGCCATCGCAATGCGCAAGATCGCGTGCAGCACGCTGAGGAAACGCTCCTTGTAAGCACTGCTGCGCTGGATCGCCACTTGGCTGCGCGACTTGAACAGGTGTTGCAGCACAGTGCTCAGGAACACCGTGCCGATTAGCAAAATGGTGGTGAGCAGCGCGCAGCGCAGGGCTTTCTGGTTATCGTCCCCGGCGCCGATCAGGTTTATCGCCGAAACCAGCACCATCAGCAGGATCGGCCAGTACCAGAGCCCGGAAAATATCCGCAGCGATTGTTGCAACGCCGGGTGTTTAAGGCGCTGGGTCAGCGCTTGATTACGGATCAAGTGCGCGACCGGGCGACGCAGGCGAATCACCAGCATGCCGAAGGTTACCGCCGCAAACAGGCCGGTAAACACCGCAATGCCGCTGGTGATATTGCCGCCGAACTGGCGGGCGATCTGCGGGCTGGTCAGCGCATCGCTGAGGGCGGCGAGGAACCCGATCATGAACATCGGCTTTGGGCAGTAATCGCGGATGATCTTCACGGCCGGGCGTTTATGCCCGACGTCAAACATAACGATCACGCACAACAGGATGGACGTGGAGAAGATGCCGCTACTGGTCGCATAGGCAAAACACAACGCCAGCGCCCGGCCGACGGAGGTCGGCAAAAAGTGACTGACGTAAAGCGTCAGCGGCAGACAGATCACGGCCGGGATCGTGTAGGGCACTAAATAACCGAGTACGCCTTGCAAGCGTCCGCGCCGATGGACAAAGGGACGTTGGCTGACACGCCTGACCAGCCTGCGCCCCAGTAAGGTCAACAGCGCGAAGGCACCGATCCAGACGCCAGACAACAGCAGGAAGTCCCCGGCCACGCTCCATGGCGAGCGGTCCGAGGGACGGTTGACCAGGCGCCCCACCTCATTGGCCGCACGGTCGGCGCGCAGGCGCCAAGCGTCAAGGAGGTTCTGGTTGAGATCAAGCTTGTCCTGCACATCAACGATGCTGGAGCTGATGGCCCCTAGCAGGCCGCCCTCGACCAGAATTTCCGGCTTGGCCGGCGTTTCGGCTTCAGGCGCGGCCGCCGCGGCGTGCACTGCGCCGCTACCGCAAAACAGCAGCGCGCCGAGCAGTAATGCAGTCTTTGAATTCAGCAAAACACCGGGCTCCTTGAGGTAGGTCTGTAACGAGCTGACGGGTTTTGGCGCTGATCGTTCCCGTTTAAAACGCAATGCGCTGGGGCGTGCCGTCCGTAAGGCGCTGGAAACTTTCTCGCAAATCCCACAGTCATCCCTCCATGGAGGTCATTCGACCCATTAACCACGGGAGCAACCATGTCCGCGATTCATATCGGCATTTCCGGCTGGCGCTACACGCCTTGGCGGGGGGACTTCTACCCCGAGGGCCTGACCCAGAAACGTGAGTTGCAGTTTGCGTCACGGGCGGTCAACAGCATTGAGATCAATGGTTCGTTCTACGCGCTGCAACCGTCGCAGCGCTATGCCCAATGGTACGCCGATACGCCAGACCGGATCGAGTGCTGGCGCCACGGCAAACAACCGTCAGACGCCCACCTGATCGACCAGAAACGCAAGCAGCGCGACGTGTTCTGCTTCTTCGACAACGACATCAAGGTGCGCGCGCCCTTCGATGCGCGCCAATTGCTACAGCGCTTCGAGCTGGATAAAGCAATGACCACTGAGCCCGGCAAACTACCAGAATCGAGAGTGCTGCCATGACTCATCCGGAATTGATTCCCGTGACGCCCACCGCGGCCATCACGCGCTTCACCGTGCTGACGGTCAATATCCACAAGGGTTTCACTGCCTTGAATCGACGCTTCATCCTGCCAGAGCTGCGTGAAGCGGTGCGCGGCGTGGGCGCCGACATGGTGTTCCTGCAAGAAATTCACGGCACCCATGAGCGTCACCCCCAGCGCTTCAGCGACTGGCCGAACATGCCGCAGTACGAGTTCCTCGCTGACAGCATCTGGCCGCAGTTTGCTTACGGGCGCAATGCGGTCTACCCCCACGGCGATCACGGCAATGCGTTGCTGTCGAAATTCCAGATCGTGCGCTACGACAACCTCGATATCTCGCAAAGCGGCCATGAAAACCGTGGCCTTTTGCATTGCGTGATGCGCCTGCCGGGCACCGGTCAAGAGGTGCATGCGATCTGCATTCACTTGGGGCTGCGCGAAGTGCACCGCCAGCAGCAATTGCGCTTGATCGAACAGCGCATCAGCGAAATTCCTGCCGACGCGCCGCTGGTGGTTGCCGGTGATTTCAACGATTGGCGCCAAAAGGCCGACCTGAGCCAGAGCGGCCTAAAAGAAGTATTCATCGAAACCCAGGGCAAACCCGCGCGCACCTTCCCGGCGCGCTTGCCTCTGCTGCCGCTGGACCGGATTTATGTGCGCAATTTGAAGGTGCATAACCCCCGAGTGCTGACGACACGGCCCTGGTCCCATCTATCAGACCATGTCCCCCTGTCAGTGGAGATTGAGCTATGAACGTCGCCGTAGAACATATTTCCACCGACCAGCCGCCGGACCAAGCCAAGGCACGTGACCTGGATTACGGCTGGCAGAGTGGCAACCAGGTCCAATTGCTGGAGAACGGCGAAGCGTACTTCCCTGAGGTGTTCACTGCACTGCGCGAAGCCCGGCGCGAGATTCTGCTGGAGACCTTCATTCTCTTCGAAGACAAAGTGGGCCATGAGCTGCATGGCATCCTGATCGAGGCGGCGCGCCGTGGGGTCAACGTAGTGGTCAGCCTGGATGGCTTTGGCTGTGGCGAACTGAGCCCGTCGTTTCTCGGCGAGCTGGCCGCGGCCGGCGTCGCGGTGCAGATGTTCGACCCCGCGCCAAAGACCCTGGGCATTCGCACCAATTGGTTTCGCCGCCTGCACCGCAAAATCGTGGTAGTGGACGCGGAGGTGGCATTCATCGGCGGAATCAATTTCTCCGCCGACCACCTGGGCGATTACGGTCCCGAGGCCAAGCAGGATTACGCGGTGAAGGTGATCGGCCCGGCGGTAGCGGACTTGCATCATTTCGCCTTGGCCCAAAGCGGTCGCCAAGTACGCACGCGGCGCGGTTGGCGACGACGCCAGCAGCGGCCGCAGATCTGGTCGACCGATAAGGGCGATGGCCAGGTGCGCCTGATTTACCGCGACAACGCGCAGCATCGCGATGACATCGAAGAAGCGTATATCCACGCCTTGAGCAAAGCCCAGACACGCGCGGTGATCGCCAACGCCTACTTCTTCCCAGGCTACCGCCTGCTGCGGGAAATCCGCAACGCCGCGCGCCGTGGCGTGCACGTGCAATTGATCATGCAGGGCCAGCCCGATGTACTGCTGGCCAAGCTGGCGGCGCGCATGCTCTACGACTACTTGCTCAAGGACGGCGTGGTGATCCACGAGTATTGCCAGCGCCCACTGCACGGCAAAGTCGCACTGGTGGATGACGAATGGAGCACGGTGGGGTCGAGCAATCTGGACCCATTGAGCTTGTCGCTGAACCTGGAAGCCAACGTGTTGATTCGCGACCGTGCGTTCAATCAACAGCTGTATGAACGACTGGAAGCCCTGGCAAAAAACCACTGCCAGACCATGCCGAAAAAACGCAAGCCGCGCCTGTGGCTGTGGCGTTTGACCGTGGGTTTCCTGGTGTTCCATGTGATGCGCCACTTTCCTGCACTCACCGGCTGGTTGCCCGCGCACAAGCCGCGTTTGAAACCTTTTGAGGCTCAGCGCCATGACGTCTGAAACCAAAGGCTCGCGGTTCAAACGCTGGAAGAAGCCGCTGACCATCGTCTTCTTCTTGCTGCTGATTGCGCTGTTCACCCTGCTCGCGCGGCGCATCGATTGGAGCGAAGTGGTTCAGACCCTGGGCGACTTCAAGGTGCGCACGCTGGTGATCGCCAGCGCACTGACGTTATGCAGCTTTCTGGTCTACGCCAGCTTTGACCTGATCGGCCGCACGTACATTCGCCAGCCCCTGGGGTGGCGGCAAATCCTGCCGGTGGGGATCATCAGCTATGCCTTCAACCTCAACTTGAGCGCCTGGGTGGGCGGCATCGCCATGCGCTATCGACTGTATTCGCGCTTGGGGGTGAGCACAGGCAATATCGCCAAGATCCTCGGTCTGAGCCTGGCGACCAATTGGTTTGGCTATATGGCGATAGCCGGCGTGGTTTTCAGCAGCGGCCTGGTCACGATGCCACCGGGCTGGAAGGTCAGCACCACGGCATTGCAAGGCATTGGCGCGTTGTTGGTAGTGGCCAGCCTGGGTTACCTGGTGGCCTGCCAGTTTTCGAAAAAGCGTGCGTGGACGATTCGCGGCATGGAAATCAACCTGCCGTCGCTGCGTATGGCGTGTTTGCAACTGATGTTGGGCGCGTTGAACTGGTCGCTGATGGCGGCGGTGATTTTCACGTTGCTGCCGGCCAAACTGGATTATCCGCTGGTGTTGGGGGTGTTGCTGATCAGCGCGATTGCTGGCGTGCTCACCCACATCCCGGCTGGGCTTGGGGTGCTGGAGGCGGTGTTTATCGCGCTGTTGCAGCATGAAGCGTCGCGGGGCAGTTTGCTGGCGGGGTTGATTGCGTATCGGGCGATCTACTTCATCTTGCCGCTGCTGATCGCGCTGGTGATGTACCTTGGCGTAGAGGCCAAGGCCAAGGCGTTGCGGGTGAAGAAAGCACCGGCTTAAGACTGTAGTGACTGCTCGCGAAGGCGGCCTAAAGAGCACCCTATTATTGAGACTGGATAATGCTCAACCGCTCACCCACCACCATCTCGGTAATCCAGTCCACCAGGATTGAGGTGTACGCCTGCTGAGACACCGGGTCGCTGAGCGAGTGGTCGGCACCATCGATGATGCGATGAGTCAGGGAATGGGTCTGCTGGCACGCCGCGCGGTAACTCATGATGGTGGCGTGGGGCACGTGGGCATCGGTTTGCGACTCAACGATCAGCACATCACCGGTAAACGCAGAACAAGCGTGCAAGGCGCGATTGGTTTCGGCGTGGACCCGCGTGCTGCGGTAATCCATCAGGTCGGCCTTATCCAGATCACGCTTGGGTTTGAGCCATTCCTGGTCGCGGTACAGCGCCGGCACGCGCAGCGCCAGCCAGCGCACCGGGCGCAGTGAGGTGAGAATTGCCGCGAGGTAGCCGCCGTAACTGGTGCCCACCACCGCCACCGCCGAGGTGTCGATGGCCGGGTGGGACAGCAGTCGATCATAGGCCGCCAGCAGGTCGCGCAGGTTGTCTTCGCGGGTGACGCGAGACAGCGGAATGCCAGTGGCGGCATGGCCGCGCAGGTCGAAGGTGAGGCACACACAGCCCAAGCCGGCGATGCCTTTGGCTCGTTCAAGATCACGCTCTTGGCTACCGCCCCAGCCGTGCACAAACAACACGCCAGGTACTTTGGATTTGGGGCTCAGGAAGGTGCCGCTCATCTGTTCGTCGTCGATGTCGATCGCAATGCTTTCGCTTCTAGCCGTCATAAGATTTAACCGTCACGTACTTGAGAAGAAAGGCGCTGTTTTGCGCCGGGCCGCGATACACCTCAATGGCATCAGCCGGCAAGGGTTGGTCCGCGTAGGCTTCCACAGAGGACACACGGATCGCACGCAGGCCGGGGTTGTTGATAAAACTCTGCAACGCTGCGACTTCCGCGCTGCTGGCCCCGCCCATGCGCCAGGATTGTTCGAGCACGCCGCTGCGGCGTTGGCCGTCGCTGTCCAGGCCCTGAGCGATGTCGTAGTTGCGCCGCGATGCGTAGAAGCCGGGATAGGCTTCATCGGCGGCCGCGTCGAACACCTGTGCTTGTTCGATGGCTTCGCGAACGTCGTCGGGCAGTTCGAGTTGCAGCAGGGTTTCGTAGCCACCCGGCACCGCCAACAGGTCGGAGCCGCCGTAGACGTCTTCGCCCTGCCCGTCTTTCGTCAGGGATTGCTCGCCGCAGTAGCTGAACACGTGATCGCCGATGAAGCTTTGGCCGACGCTGTGGGTGATCACGTCCTGCAGGTCTTGCTCCAACACCACACCATCGCTGAAGAGCTTCGCGGCCTCAGGCCGAGCCAGCACGGCTTCGAACTCATCGAGACTGTGGATAACTTCCTGGCCTCGGCCGGCGCAGGCCTGCACGGGTTTCAGGCGAATGGGTCCGCTGTAGAGCAAGCGCGTGGCAGCGGGCCGGGCGTCTTCCAGCGCGAAGACGCTCAAACCATCCAGCACGACGTTTCGCACACGTTCGCAGAATAGCGATGACCAACCTTCGGGCGCTTTGGCTTCAGGCCCGAGCAGACCATGGCTGATGGCTTTGGTGCAGATGAAGTCGTGGTCGACGTAACCGCCCCACACATCCTCAGGCCCCTTGATATTGAGCGCACGCGCCTGGGCTGCACCGACCAGGGTTTGCGTGGGCAGCAGGTAAAGTGATCGTCCCGCATGCAGAGCGGGGTCGTAGCTGCCACCGAATTTTAGCCCGAGAATCTGCGCCAGCCAGCGCGCCAGGGTGCGGTTGGTTTCGATCTCATGCAGAGGGGCGCCTTCACGTGTGGAGTGAGCGACGACCAGCTTCTTGCGTTGAGTCGGGGTCATGCGTCCCCCTTGGCCTTGCCGCCATGTGTGTGCAAGAGAGGTTGCAGGGATCAGGCCAAGGCGCTTTCGGGGCGGATGGTTGAGAAATCAAGCAGTTGCCGAAAAACCGATGGCAGTTGGCCTGCTCCATTCTGCACGACAGCGCGTCGGCGTCGCGGCGTTCTGCACGATTCAGACGCCAAAACGGTTGCGGTAATCGCTGGGCGCCAGGCCGGTGATCTTCTTGAAGGTGGCGCGGAAGGCGCTGGGGTCCTGATAGCCCACGGTCCACGCGATGTGATCAATGGTGCCGTTGGTAAACTCGAGCATCTGCCGAGCCTTGCCCACGCGCAGATGCTGACAGTATTCGGTGGGTTTCAAACCGGTGGCGTTGCGAAAGCGCCGTAGGAATGTGCGCTCCTCCAAGCCGGCCTCCAGTGCCATCGCCGCCACGGAAACATCCACTGCACCGCTGGCCTGCAACCAGTGCTGAACCTTGAGAATGGCACCGTCACCGTGGCCAAGAATCGGCGCGAAGTTACTGCCGCACTGGCTGGCGCTGTCACTGTGCTCGATCACCAGGAAACGCGCGGTATCCGCCGCAATGCTGGGGCCCATCAAGCGATCGACCAGGCGCAGGCCGAGTTCGGACCAGGCCATTAAGCCAGCGGTGGTAATCAGGTCGCCGTCATCAACGATGGGTTTATCCGCTTCAAGGCGCACGGCCGGGTAACGCGCGGCGAAGGATTTGGCGGAAGACCAATGGGTGGTGGCGCTGCGCCCATCGAGCAATCCGCTGCGCGCGAGCATGATCGAACCAATGCAGACGCCACCCAGTACGGTACCTGCCGCATGTTGCCGGCGAAGCCATTCCAGTAGTGCAGGCGGCGCTTGTTCTTCGGTGAACTCACCAATCGACGGGGGCACCAGTACGGCCATCATGGGTTGATCAGGGCCGGGGTGGCTATCGAATACGCGTACCGTTTCACCGGTAGCCTCCACCTGCCAATGGCTGATCCGCAAGAGCGGCAACTGTGCGCACTGGTGCTCGGCGGCGATGCGGTTGGCGACGCCGAACAGGTCAGTCAGGCCGTGCACGGCCGCCATCTGCGCCCCCTGGTAGATCAACACGCCCAGCTCAACAACGACCATTGTCAGTTTTCCCCCTGTTATTGTCGGTGCAGCCAATCCCAAGTGCAGGCGCCAGCTAAGATACTGGGCCCATCAACCCATCACGAGGCAACACACATGGCCAAGCAAGCGCTCATCCTAATCGATATCCAGAACGACTACTTCCCTCAAGGCAAGTGGCCACTCGACGGCGTCGAAGCCGCAGCGGACAAGGCCGTGCAGGTGTTGCAGGCGTTTCGCCAGGCGGGCGATGCGGTGATTCATGTGCGTCATGAGTTCACGTCTGAGGACGCGCCGTTCTTCACACCGGGCTCCGAGGGTGCGCATCTGCATACCAAAGTGCTGAACGAAGACAATGAGCCAGTGGTGCTTAAACATTTTGTGAATTCGTTTCGCGAGACCAACCTGCGCGCGCTGCTGGAACAACGCAGCATCACCGAACTGGTGGTGGTCGGCAGCATGAGCCATATGTGTATCGATGCGGTGGTGCGGGCGGCGGCGGACCTGGGCTACAAGGTCACGGTCATTCATGACGCGTGTGCGACCCGGGACCTGGAGTTCAATGGCCAGGTGATCCCGGCTGCGCAGGTGCATGGGGCGTATATGGCGTCGCTGGCATTCGGGTATGCGGGCGTGGTGTCGGCAAATGAGTATTTGAAGGCGCAAGCGGCGGCGGCATAACCGCCACGTGTCTTGGCGAAGTTAGCGGGTAGCGATAATGAACAGGCGCGGAAAAGGCAGCAGCACGGTGCCATCGGCCAGGGCTGGGTAAGCCTGGGTAATCCGCGCCTGGTACTCCTGCAGGAAGGCAGCCTTTTCGCGATCGGTCAACGGAGCCAGGAAGGGTCTTAGGGCCGAGGCCTTGAACCACTCCACCACCGCAGCGTGATCCGCCAGCGGGTGCTGATAGGTGGTGCGCCACACATCGACGGTGCTGCAATGGTTGCTCAGCAGCTCGTAGTAGTAGCTCGCGGCGTGGCGTTCATTGTGTTTGACCGCGCCGATCTTGGCAGACCACGGGCCATCAGCGGCAACTTCACGGGCAAGTCGGTGGGCAGGCTCATCGAGGTTGTCCGGCGTTTGCACCGCCAGCGTGCCAGCGGGTGTCAGTTGGTGGACCAAGTGCGGGTAAAGCGTGGCGTGGTCAGGCAGCCATTGCAGCGAAGCGTTGGCCAGGATCACATCGAAAGTCTGCGCGGGGCTCCAGGCGCCGATGTCCGCCAGTTCGAAGTTCAGCGCCGGTAGCCGTTGGCGTGCATCGACCAGCATGTCGACGGAGCTGTCCATGCCGGTAACGTGCGCATGCGGGAAGCGCTCGGCCAGCACCTCGGTAGAATTGCCGGGGCCGCAGCCCAGGTCGACAGCCGTGCGCACCTCGGTATTCGGAATGGCCGCGACCAGGTCGCGGACGGGACGGGTGCGTTGTTGTTCAAACATCGTGTATTGCTTGGCTGACCAGGTCATCGCGGCTTCCTTCTGTTTGAGGTTGGCCACAGCCTAACTCTTGTAAGCGCTGAGGACATATCCCGGGGTTGACGAGCCCCTTGGTCCGTTTTCGCGAAAACAGCCTCTGCGGTATAAAGCGTTTATAGTCTCGAGCACGTTAAAGATGATATGCCTCTTTTTTGCCGCAATGATGCTCTCCTTGTTTATCATTTCTCGAGTCGTGTATTGGGTCGAACGGCGAAACTACCCACAGGGGTACCCACTCCAAGCGGACCTTGAACCACCCTTGCTGGAAAATATCAGGGCAATGCTCAGCATTGTGGTCAAAGGCAAGAAACATCGAATATCCACATCATTGTTCGACTGGGGGAAACCCATCTTGCTGACCGGCAAGAAAGCCAAACGACGCTCTGTGGGTGATTGGATTCGATAGCCTCATGCTCAGGATGTGCCTGCGCCCAATAAAAAGCCCCAAGAGCTTGCGCCTCGGGGCTTTCAGGATAAAACTTTACACCAAGTATCTGAGCCGTAACCCCTAAAACGGTAGTTCACATAAGGTTGACTCTTTAGACGCTGAAAATCCATATCGCCCTTATGCGCAAAGCTCTGTAGGACCTCAGCTAATCATTTACTCTCAAAAACGTAAAGAACGTAACCTGTAGCCTTGTCCTTAAAGGGGTGATCTCAGCAGTGCCTACAACGGTGTAAAGGTCCTGCTTTACGAAGCTACGATTACTGCTATTGCAGGTAAGCAACAAAGCTTCGAGTGCGTACACAGCAACTGGGGGTAACGGAAAGGGATAAGTCACGGTTGATTGTTCTTCAAGATCTATGTCGAGGTTCAGACGATGGTCAAATGTCAGCTGCCACGATCAGCCGTCAAGACACCCAGACTCAGTGCCCTGACAAACGCGATTAAGCTCGAGGAAAAGCTTTCTAACCCAGAAGGATCGAGCATCGAATACGAAGGATTGAGACTATAGCCAGCACTATGGCATCATCTGTCGATGCTACCCCTGGAGAGGCCTTCGCATTGAGTCTATAGTGAATGCACGGATCTATGACTAACGACTCGAAAATCAGTACAATTTTTCTGACTGAATTCACGCCTGTAAACATCTATTCAAGGAATTGAATCAAGTGGCAATTTTTTCGGTAGCTGCTAGGACATTAGTACACCTTGGTGCAGAACTGATCACCTCTGACGAAGTAGCTATCAATGAGCTAATTAAAAATGCTTTTGATGCTGAGTCGCCTAGAGTAAAAATTGACATTCACATACCTATATCTCATACAACGATCGATGAGAGCATAAGGAAAATAGATCAAAGTCAAGACATCATCGCATTAAAAAAAGAAATTGAAATTATAAAAAAAAATATCAGTGATGAGATTACAGGCTCTAGCAACGACTCCAGAGTTCAAGAACTATTAGCCAAGCTAGATTCAAACCCCTCAAAAGAGGACGTGAAAAGTATACTTGAATCGCTCAATTATATTTCAATTGAAGATACAGGGTGCGGAATGGATGCAGAAACACTGGAGTCTGTATTCTTAGCGATTGGCACGCCATCCAAACTGACAACCAACGACACCAAAGATCTGAGCCGAAAAATCCTCGGGAATAAAGGGATCGGGCGTCTAGCAATGATGCGCCTTGGTGATAACGCAAACGTGACGTCTTGGACTAACGACAGTCAAGCACACGAGATACAGTTTGACTGGAGATTATTTGACGATCCAACCAAAGAAATAAATGATATCACGCTCGACATCAGACCAACTAAACCTCCTCGCCAAACGCCAGCGGGAACTGTAATTACTATTTCCGCTTTGAAAAGCCATTGGACGGACGAAAAAGTCAGAAACAAGTTGGTAGGCGATTTTTTGCGCCGACTGCAAAACCCCTTCATCAAAATCGAAGAAGAAAGTGTAAATAACGATGAAGTGCAAGAGGGTGAAACGAAAAAAAAGAAAAAAACTTTAGGATTCCCCATCGACGTCCATATTAATGGGGGGGCACGCATACCCATCGAAGGAATGAAAAAGGTTCTAACGGACTTAGTTCAAGCCGATATGGAGCTTGAATTTGATCCAAATGGTTTAGAGGACTGTAGCGCAGGCATATTACGAACTAACCTTATTGATTACCAACGTGGAAATGAGCCTGAAGTAACAATAAGAACCGAGCAAGAGCTTACACATGCTCTGACTACATCAATAGATGCGCTAAAGAAAATCGGGCCTATCCGCGCGACCATTCGATGGTTCAATCGTGATCGCCTTCGCCAACAAGCGACGTTACATGGTAATTGGAAAGCCGCGAAAGCAGAGCTCGATATATGGAGCGGCGGAATTGCAATTTATCGCGATGGCTTTCGTGTGGGATTTTCAGGACAGTCTACAGGCGAGGATTGGCTGGGATTGGATAGCTCAGCTTTAAAACGCGGGGGATTTGCCGTCAACCGTATTCAAACGGTAGGCGCTTTGGAGATTTCAAGAGCGTTGAATCCTGGCTTGGTAGATCGTTCAAACCGTGAAGGTTTGATTGAATCACCTGAGGCGAACCTTGTCCGAGAAATGCTGACGAAATTCGCAATCGACGAGCTGCGGCGGTACATTGGGCACGAAGGCCAAGAGGAGAAAAAAGCAAAACTTGATGACATCGTTGAAAGTGCGCCAGCGACGATAAGAGCAAGAGTCCTTCAAGCCGAGCAAGGCTTGACTGACATTCGCTCAAAAGTCTCGGCAGAAGTGCAGGGTTCGGTTCAGTCCATTGCTAACCACCTCCACTTCATAAAAAATGAAGTCACGCGCTTTGAAGAAGCGAGCAAACTAGCTGGGGAGCGTAGAGAGGACATACTCGAGTTGGCCGGCGTTGGCACAGTTATGTCAGGCGTTTTACATGAACTAACTCGAACGACTGGCCATACACGACAATTGATGCAGAAACTTTCTAAAGACGAATCTCCACAGACCAAAGCGCTTCTTAGTAAACTGGACGCTGAAATCAAAGCTATCAACACTCGACTACGTCAACTAGACCCGCTTACGCCGTCTGGCAGACACCGAAAAGAGTTATTTGATCTTGCAGCGCTGCTAAATACCATAGTTGAGGGTTATGCAGCACGATTTGAACGCCACGAAGTAAATTGCAAACTATTCATTTCTAATGAGTCAGAACTTCGACCAGTCAAAGTTAACATGGTCCGTGGCTTTGTGAGTCTGGCAATTGAAAACCTTATTACAAACTCCATCTACTGGGTACAACAAGGAGCGAAGCCTGGCAGGACTGAACGATGCATTTCAATAGAACTTGATCCTGAGTCACGAACCTTAACTCTAAGGGATAACGGTCCTGGCATTTCACCAGCAGATAAAAACAGAGTTTTCACGGCTGGCTTTTCGCTTCGACCTCGCGGCCAAGGGCTCGGTCTTTTCATCGCAGCGGAGGTTGCGACTTATCATGAAGCAAAGCTTGTATTGGACTCAGCGGACGATGATGGTCGTTTTCGAGGCTTTGTACTTGAGCTACCCAAGGAATAGGTATGGATCTCAAAAAATCGCTGTTTGACGCAAAAATAATTAAAATTGCAATTATCGATGACGACTTGTCCGAAAACATTTGTACCGCAGACCTTCAAACCATTGACGGCGACGTCGCTGCGTTGCTTGGAGACCCGCACGATCCTGATTACGAAGCCTATATCGCGATTCTAACAAGTCATGGATTTAACATAGATACAATCCACGACCTTGCCACGCCGCTTTCCCACAAGTACATACGCGATGAAGCTCCTGCAAGACTAAAGGATGCTGTTAGTAAAATTCTTGACGCCCGCCATGACAGTGCAGCACCTGTAAGGCGCGTGCAACGCCTACTATTAAGCGCAGGTGTGCCTGAGGAAAATATTGAATACTACTCATCGCCATCAATACCTGAAGACAAATTTTACGACCTGATAATTGTTGACTACTATTTAGTCAACAACTCCAACCAGCAAACGCTCCCCTTTATAGACTCAGTTATTACAGCACATAAAGACTGCGAAAACCCACTTCAAGTAATATTAATGTCTACCCATGTAGCCCAACTGCGAGCAGAATTTCGCGAAATACGTCCTATTCTTAAAGCGTCTAGCTCTAGAATGCGGATCATGGGCAAGCCAATGAGTGATGATGATTTAATCCATTGGAAGACTGCATTATATCAGCTGGCATCCGATAGGCCCTTCATCTCAGCAGTGGAAAATTTTGTAAGTGAAACCTCCAAGGGGTTAGAACTTGCTGCCCTTGACCAAGCAAAAAAGCTGTGGGAGCTAGATCTGCAAGCAATGGACATACTTCACGAAACAGCAACTTTGGATAACGATGACTTTTGTCGTTATGTCGAAGAATGCCTGAGTCGGCACTTACTCACCGCACTTGAATCGTATACAGGCATTCGTAACTCACTTCGCGCGCTTGGCGACTCATTAATCGCGCACCGCGCCACCAAAGTCATTGCACCTGTAGCCGAAATCGGCGATTCACGAGCAGCTATTCGAGGATTAATGAGAAGTATGGAGTGGCGCGGAGGGGCAGGCCTGGATCATTTAACGTACCCCGCCCAATCCACCCCCCTTGAAAAATCAAGATGGCTGACGAACAATCTTCGCTTCGGTATGGTACTTCGTTCAAACGACGGTAGGGAGTGGCTAAATCTCACTCAAGCATGCGATCTCGCTCAGGCTAAGGATGATTCGTTCGACAAGGTATCGTTACTCCTTGTTAGCGGAGTTCGCTCGCGACCGCTAAATCAAGAAAAAAACCAAGCCATGGTCTATCTTAGCTCTACAGCGACCGATACGGAGACCGAAACTCTGGGGTGGAACCTGCGGAATATCCGAACACCATCGATACAGGAGTTTGCAATAGATTTTGTAAACGGCTGGACTTCAGTAGGTGAGCTTCGTCTTGACCAGGCTCAAAGTATCGCGGCTATATATAGTTCGAGAGCTTCGAGGGTTGGACTTCAACGCACTTTAAGTACTTGGCACTTACAAGGCACCGCTTTACTTGCTGGAACACTATCAGAAACTGATCCTGCGACGACACTGACAGGAACTTCCTTGTCGGGGCACGCCATGAACCGAGGCAACCTGGATGAGCTTCATATTGACCAAGAAAGCCTAAGTTCTATAATCGCAGCTTTCCCCGAATCTATTAACGATGAGCTTCTCAGCGTCTACATGGGTGTACAGCTCAAGGCTGGCAACAAGCTCACTAGTGAAAACTTGCTAATTTATTGTAAGGAAAAGCCTGCCACCATGGGCGACCTGAAAATTTCGATCAACCATGAAAAATGGCTAACCCACGCGACAAACAGAGCGAAAATTATATTGGCTGTTTGGCACGCTTAAGGTTACAAAAAATTGAGGGGCTATATTTATCAATAGTAAGTCGAAAATATTATGCCCCTCTGTCAGTAATTTGGCTTAACTAGCCAACGGTGAAGTAACACAGACGCTGTTACAGAATCACAGTTGGATAGTGGCTGCCCCTAGATCACTTATGGCAGATGGCACACGCCCCATCTGCCTCGTCGACTCCATACACGTCGTCGATATCTAAGTTTTCTTCCCATGGACGGAGCGGATTACGCGGTCTACGTGATTTACTTCTCAAGCGACGAGCCTCATATTCCTTTCTAATCGCTCCCACGCGCTCAGGTTTTTCCAGCTCGGTCAGCGGCTCTCCCTTAGTCCACGTGAAAGGAGACCCTTGATCCAAAGCCGTCTTTTCAAGTGCTTTCGCCTCTTCAAATGCGTCAGGATGCCTCTCTCGCAGCCGAACCCATTCGATTTTCTGTTGAAAAAAACAGAATGTGCATCCACTTCTGCTGCGCCACTCATAATACCTTGGAAGTCCCACGCCAGATGACTCGAGGATCTCAAGGACTCCCGCCTTGTCTATACCATCAACTCGAAACGGCAGCACAACCTTGAGATTGTCGCTCTTGGAGGAGTAACCCTCGCGATAGTCTTCATCCGATCGGATTGCGACGTATGAAAATACCTTCTCACCCTTGGCCAGCATTGGACGGACCCACTCTTCAAATGGTGCCAGTTTCAACTGCCGAGTACACCAACGTGTCTGTGGAGAGGGTAGAAAGTTATTGTACTCTTTGAGCCAGAATTCAAAGTCACGTCTAGGATTGAGCCGCAGTATAGGTTGACCCAAAAAGCCCTCCAAACGTCCAAGAAACTCCTGAACTTCAGGAAGCTCCTCGCCTGTATCTGTGAAGAAGTATTCAATATCAAGTTCGGGCAGTGTTTGACGGACATAGAGTGCGAGAGCGGCGCTATCACGCCCACCAGATAGCCCCAATAGATGCCGTTCACGCATGTTCGAGCTCCTCTTCGTTCACGAGTACAGTGCCCGCCTGAGCAAGCGCTGCGAGCAACAAGTCCCCCTCCAACCCCAAAGCTTTGAGGAGCTCGACAACCTTGTCAGCTGCGCCGCGAACAGCCTGCCGATCTCTACCAGCGACCTCAAAGTCCTTAGCTACTACCGATGAAGAGCCGCCGGCGCCTATGACAATCGCAAAAGACTCACGCCCAGGCTGCCTCCCCTTTACGGAAACTAGAGCTTCGGCCTTACGGAATGCGAGCGATAGCTCAGCAACAGCCACGAGAGCGGCATCGACATCAAGATCAGTCCAGTCCCTAGGTGGCTTATTTACCGCTAGGCTTAAAATACCTTCGATGGATGTTGTAGAACCATCACGCTTGCGCAGCCTTGCTGCAAACCCTTCTAAACGAAGATCTCCGGTTACCTTAGCAATATACTCGGCACGCTCCCTTAGCTCTGGATCATCACCCGTTTTACCGTCAACAGCATCGGCAAGACGAGTATCAACTTTCCTCAACATTTCGGGATATGCAACCAGCATCTCTTTTAAGGGAGCCTCGAGCCGATCGCAAATATCTGTAGGGGTAGCGGATAATGCTTCGGGCAAATCTATGAAAAGCAACCTATGAGGATCAGATGCCTTCAGTAGTATGTCCCGAACAGCTCGAGCTTCTGGTGAAATGCGTTGGGTGCGTCTAGCCCACATAGGAAGCGAAAAGGCTAACGCGACAAGAGCCCTGGCTACTTCAAGCGGTGTATCGCCTGCGGCGCCAAAACCGCAGCTTTCTAACATCACTGACAGCGACCCAAGGGCGACCTTTCTATCAACATCTTCGTCAACCCAACGTAGCGAAAAGCGGCCAGCATCCTGCAACATTTCATCTACATCTACATCCGTAAGCCTTGGTTCAAACACACCATCACGATAGACCGCCACCTTATCAGCATGGGCCAGCATGAAAGCTACAGTTAAGACCGGCATCAATCCGTTTTTCACACCATAAGGAGGCGCACCCCAAAGAGCGTAAAGTTCCTTGATCGATACGGTACCCGCGATCCGACTGGAGATCATCTTTAACGCCGCAATCCAAAGCGGGTGAAGGCCTCTCTCATCGGACTTCTTGGGTGGACAGAAGCGCCAACTACCATCTGTGTCTCGACGATGTAACCCGGTGGACGATAGGAGTGTCTCGTACAATCCTCGTTCAGCAGGGAAGCCCTCAATCCCGAGACTTTCCTCGAAGCTATTACCGACCATCCTGTGAAGCAAGTCGCGACGAGCTTTTACGCTATTGGCGGATAATGCATCTCGGTTGACGAGTTCGCTCCATACCTTAGGTGCCTTCCCGAATATCTCAGCTGCCACTTTTGAAGCCATTGAAGAGAGGGTGTCGGAGCTTTTTTGTGTCCCTTTCAATCTCCAATCTGCGCTGCTTATTGCATCCCTTAGAGCCTCCTCAAGCGCACCCTTGACCGATGACAGTCGAGCACTGACTTCGCGTCGTGCGACAGAGTCGCCCTCCAACTCAGGGCGGCCTTCAAAAACAGTCCGAAGAGATAGCAGCTCAGAACCAAGATCGGCAATCAACTCATGATTGGGAGGTATACCAAAAAATATAGGGCACTTAAGATCAATCGGTAACTCAGACAACACCTTGGCCGCGTCCTCAGTAGTCGCGTGGCGCTCAGGTAAAACTAAAGCTAGACGACCAAACTCCCCCCCCATAGGCTGATAAGTTTTTGCGAGACGCTCCGCTTCTTGGACGGTGTGCATAGAAACACCGAGCCATCGGAACGTTCCCGTTTGGTTGTAGTGACGCTTAGCGATAACCGGATGTAGGTTCGTTACCGCAGTTAACATTTTCATATCAACGGATACAAATGTCGCCCTTGCTTTGGAAACCGCCTCATCAATATCAAAGTCGCTTCCCTCGAAAATAGTCCAGGCACCCACATGCTTTCTATAGAGTGCAACACGCCAAGTAGAAAGCTGTTCAAGCATCGCAGCAACTTCGAGGGAAGAATGCTGAGGCAGCACTGTTCGAAGTACGTTATCGTCTGCAGCAAGACCCGAAACGCTACGGAACATGTCAATAAGTGCTAAAGACTTAGCCAAAGCCACTTCAGCGTCCGCTCCTCCTTTGGATGCGGTTCTTTCTACCGCCTCCACAGCCTGAGCCCAACGGTGCCCGTCAGGAGATGCCAAAATAGCCTGTTCCAGATTCGCTCTCAGGTAGTCCCACAATTTTTCAGGGCCATAAGCTACCTGCCCATCCCATTGAGCAAGAAACTCTTGAAAGCCAAAAGGTTCAAGAGAGGTCAAAAAACCGAATACACTGCGCTCGTTTTGCCCAAACTGGCGGCGCGAGGCGGGCCCTAGCAGCGCTGCTGTCACCGGATGAAGGGGCCAACAATGATCTAAGAGCTCCCCCATACCCGAGCCAACAGCTGGCCGACGCCCGGAGATAGCCAAACCAACGGCGTTACTTGATTCTAAGGTGCTTGGGTGAGGTGTCTCGCACTCGATAGCCCTACCGATAAGCTCAACGACCTCATCGCCGGTCGCCACAAACGAAACATCAGAGAAACGCCCTTGGACTTTTGCCCACTCTTCTCGAGCCTCGATACCCAGACGAGATGCATATTGGCGAAATGCCTGATGAAGGACGCCGACTACAACTAATTTGCCTTGGCAACGAGCAGCAGTCTCGGCCAAATCCTGGAAGAAATGGACGTCGTCGCCGCCGTTGGCGGAGGCTTCGAGGAACTTTCCCATTTCATCGACAATCAACAGAACGCCTGAACGCCCTTTACGTGCTGCCTCGACAGCCAAGTCCGTAACAAGTCGCTCAGGTGCTACGTTACTCTCATCTCTCCCAAGAGCCTTTTCAAAAGCTTTTGCGATCTCACTTGTCACGCTACCGCGCTTTCCCACCACTGGTATGACTAGCCATCCGGCATCAGCTACTTCAAATACCTCTTGGAAATGCGGGATCTCCCCCACGATAGCGGCGACTTCTTGTCGAGTTTTCTTGTCATTAGACACAGCTGCCGCAAGTACTAGAGCGAGCGACGACTTACCTCCGCCATACGGGCCCGTCCATGTAAAAGCGCGTTGATTGGAACCTGCGATCTGCCTTGTCATCACGGAAAGTGCTTCCCGCGCGGTCTCGGTTAGGAGGTAACCTTCTAAGGCATCGGCTCGTCCAAGATCTGCGTCGATCCGTACAGAGCGTCGATAGTGTCTTGTGATTTTCACTAGAGATTGATCAGGAGCAGTCATCAGCTCATTGGTCATAAGATTTTCTCAAAAGCTTGGACATCAGCAACTCATGATCGAAATCGCCACGGTGAATTTGGCGGAGTCCTGAGGTGTCGGACCATCGGAGTTTCCCTTCCGTAAGGTCGGCAAGGGCAAACAAGCGCTCAGCAACCGAGTCTTCGTCGAGTTTGAATACCCGTCCTGGAGAACCTTGCGCGTACGCAGCAGCCTCAATAGTCAAAGAAGACTCGGCTCTACGATTATTTGACCAATAGTCGAGAAGCGCCCATGCAAAGAAAGCATCCGGCAACGTTGATTTAGGACCTCGACGGAACGAGAAAACCCCCTTGCGCTCCTCTTGCAACAGGCCTAGCTCTGCAAGCATGGGCTCAGCGGCCTCCTCAACCGAGGCCGAGGCACCTCTTGGGGCATAGCCGCGTAAACATGTATCCAAATCCCTACTCAATGTAGCTTGGGAAAGCTTCTTTCCCTTAGCCACTGAGAGCGCATATTTTGTGAGGATGGGGAGGGCTTCATCTCTGCTGAACGACTGCGCCGAAAACACGTTAAATAACCAATACCACGTCGTTGCTCGGGTCCCGCGACCTGCAAGGCACCAATGTGCATGCCACGCAGTGACCGGACTCTCAGAATAAGGATCGAAACCACCCTCTCCAAAAATTGCCTTTCCAACAGGGGTGAGGAGAAAATGGCGACGAGAATCATCCTCAGCAATTACATCGCACGCGAGGGCCCAATGCTTAATGGAAGCGACCATATTTCTACCGACGCCAAAATCAGCGATAGCCTTCTCGTCGGAGAACGTACTTTTAGGCAGGTGGCCATCAGCGTCAGCTTTGTCCACAGCCTTTTTTAGCCACATTTGACGGAGCGGGAAGGTTTCATGCCCGGAGAAATGGGCATCTGTTTTGCCAATCAACATAGAGGTCATTGATCCTTTTTCCACGCTTGTGACCCTCTCCAGTTTAAAAAATGCTCGCTGGTGGACTCATCCAGTCGTCCCGGGTCGAATGAGGCGCATTGTAGCTCTGAGAGGTCCCGATGTCTGCCAAGGAGTGAATGGCCCGCGTCCCGTTGCGATAATTCGGCCTCAGGACGAGTATCTATAGCGGTCAACGAATCCCGGACTCCAGAAAGTAGAGAAGCCCATATGGCAGGAAAAGCCGAAACTATTTAGATCCTGACGCCGGCGAGCCAACCTCCGCGCGTACACGTGCCAATAAAGAGTCGAGACCGTCCTCATCGCTTTTTATCTGATAAGCAGCCGCTAGCAGGCTCAAAGGATGGACCTCCATAACCGAAGCTAGGCCCTCAAGCTTTTCCAATGTAGGGCATTTGAGACCACGCTCAAGGGTGCTCAGATATGTCCGGCTGCTGATGTTTGAAAAGTCTTCTTGGGTCAGCCCCTTGGCCGTTCTCAGTTGCTTAAGTGCCTGACCAAACGCTTGCTTCAGCTCCATTTCGCGCCCTACGCAAAATAGATGATCAAGCCCTGTAGACCACTATAGGGCTACAATCTATAGTGGTCGTTTTGAGGGTCCGTGATATGTATGTGACACGGCATGAAGCGTACGTTGATCTTTCCGGATTGGGTGCGGATGGCTTACATTGGAGCTACGTAGAGCACAGTCTGCATGAGCCATGGTTCTACATCGCGCTGATCCGTCGTAGCGACGGAGAAGCATACCGGACGATGCTCCAAACAATGGATCCATTTGTCTTGGCTACGGCGATATGCAACTCATCACGCGACTTTTCTGTAACCGATGTGATGCTAGTCACGCCGCCCTACATAAATGGCACTGAGTCCTGGCTTATGGAAAAACTTTTAGAATTTTCGCAATGCCATAATGAAAAACATGGAAGCCTTGACTTATACCTAGTTCCAGGAAAATGCTATCACACGCCAAAATTCGCGGCAGACCTAAAGAATCTGAAACTGGAAAAATGCATATATTATAACGCCCGCAACACGTAAGAAATTTCTGCCTAAACGACTGGCCGAAAGTAAGTTTATATGACCTTGCATGAAGGGGGCGGCACGTGAGTATCGAAATACCTTCCAAGATGCCGTTGGACACTCTGGCCGTGAACGAAAGTTCAAGACCGGCCCGACTAGAATCACCGGGATCTTCTCCAGAACACCTTCGTGCGGGCTCACTTCTTACAGAGAGCGAAGTAAAATCGTTACGAGAAGAAATGATAAGGGATGGCGCACAAATGAAGAAATGGTTAGCCGCCCTGCAATGTGATCGCTAAACAGGTTAAAAAACCCAACTCATTGGGCTAGTAGTATTGGGCTGCCCCCCCTTACTAGCCTGACAGACGGTTGAATCGCCAAGTGCGGCTTCACTTTGAACGCCATTCTGTTTTCACATCAATCTAGATTTACATAAGCTCCGATAAAAGCAAATGCATACCTCGCCAACATGAACATGGCGAAGTCGCCCCTCCAGTGTGCGCCGATGTCGAAATGTGGACCATACCTAGCTCATTCTTGGGCGATATCGATCATGGATGACCTACCCATAGCTCAAATCCATAGCTAAAAACCGACTTGAGGTGCCACTCGAGCGACTCGATTAAGGTACTCCCTTGAGTAGGAGCCCCGCCTACCCTTCGCGTTATTGGCGCCGGAAAAAGAAAGGGGGCCTGAAGAACCGTCCGATCACGCGCTCGGCCGCGGCCGCGGAGGGCTGCCGACCAGGATCCTCATGCTCTGCGATACCCAACCGCTGGTGGATGAAGCTACGCTTCAAACCCGAGGGGGCGTCCCCGCAAACGCTGCCGATTGCTGCTGGCCGACAAAGCCTATGACGCCGAAGCCTGCGTCGTTACTGCGACTGTTATCGGATGCAGCCGGTGATTCCGCTGCGCAGCATGAAGCGCAACCCCAGCCCGGGCTTGCCGACATTGTTTGATCGCCCCAAGTACCGGCAACGCAAAATCATCGAGCGCATGTTTGGATGGCTGAAAGAGAACCGCCGCATCGTGACGCGCGTTGACAAGCTTGCGAAAAGTTATGCGGCGATGGTCTCATTGGCATGTGCTATGCAGTGCTTGAGAAAACTGTTTTCGTACAGAGCCAAGCATAACCGACCATTGTTTAGCGAATCGAGCGTCGCCTTAAGTCAGACTTACCTCTTCCATCAAGCGCGCCAGTCCAAAGCAGCGCAAGCTGCAACCATCTCGCGGGGCCGTGTGAGCCCGAGCCAGGTTTGCAGCACGTTTACCCTGACTGCCAGCTTGTCCGGATCGTGAAACGTGAGACCTGAATGTCCGCTCCGCGTCCAGACTCTCGACCCACTTCAGCCGGTCAATACCGGAAGGATTCGACTAGAAGTAGTCAGTAATGCCCAAACGAACGAGACCGGGCCGGATTTTCGACAACTAACTATCGAACGGAACGTCCGGAACATCAAAATACATTAATTTCGTCATAGATGAACTGCCGGCATCCGTTCGTACCTCTAAGACCTGAAGTCTATCCAACTGTGTTCTGGCTATTCCACCATCGTTCAGATAAAAAACAAGATCTTGTGCAGTGAAGACTGGCGTCTTCCAAAAAGAAATTGGCTCCAACCCCTCTCTTTCAATCTTGCCGCGCAAGATAACATTGATAAATTCGTGGGCCTGCCTGCTAGGATGCTCACCCTGCTTATACCCTGTAAAAAGTCGATTCGCAGTTATCACCGCAGTATGGACCTCAGTCACTAAAACATCCCACTCTAACGACTTTACCAGCCTTTCCTTATTACCCGGCTTTTCTAACCAATTCTTCCGAATAGTCAGTTGCTTTTCGGCGGTTTTCAAATGCTCAAATGTATTGCTTAGTTCGTGAGCCGAGCAAGGCAAGTATGAATTCTTACACTCAAAAATAAACAAACAACCATCCCTCCAGCAAATTATGTCTGTTTCTCGCCTGCCGTCTATATTATATATATATCCTGTTTCCACTTTAAAACCTGCACTCATTAGAGCGCTCGCAACGGCATTCTGCATCGGGTCATTTTGGGAGTCGACCTGCTTTTGCCTGAGACCATTGGCAATAGCTATATTTCTCGCCAAGTTTGAAGAGCCGATTAACGCCGGCGCCAGAACATACCAGTCACCGGATTTTATAAACGGCCTGTATTGTACATCAATAAACTTATGCGTTGAGTCAAGACTGAGAAGCTCAATCGCCTCTTCCGCCTTTTCTTCTCCAATAAGCATGGAAAGCTGTTGCAGCAACATATCAGCCTTCATCATTGGCAGTGTCGATCTGACTTTTAAAATACGATCCTTCTTTGGATCTCCTGCGGACTTAAAGTACTCACCAAACATCGCACTCACAAAACGAAAGTATCTCTGGATATATATAGCATCACCAGCACTAAGATTTCGCCCTATTAGAATATCTCGCGGATCATTTTCGGCAGCCTGGTAATTATCTATACTGAGCCCTACAAGCGATACCATTTCATCTGGGAACAAAAAATCTCCGGTCAGTATGGGAAATACAAAATTCGGAACACCTACGACGACTCTCTTTACCGGCTGAGTCACTAACACTACGAACTCACTAAGAGCATCGTTAAATTCCTGACCAACAAATTCCTCAATAGAAGTATAAGAAGGAGAAGGAGAAGCTTCAAGCCGCTTCTGCACCCCCCGAGCCCTTATATAAACCTGTTTGGTGGTTTGAATATAACCCAGCTGAACGGTTTTATCGAAATCTTCATTTTCAGAAAATACACGAAAGGAACCTTCTTCTACCGAAATTATATATGGCATTGATTGGATCTTAGACTCTGCCTCCCTTATTTCGTTAAGCACCGCGGCATCCATTAGTATTTCGCCGTAGGAATTATCTAAATTACTAGCCATTGATTCGTCGACGTGCTGCCAGTCCAACGGAGAAATTTTCAGCTTTTCCCTCATTATACTGAATATATAAGAGTACGCTCCGGCCATATCTTCCTGACTCCACCTGCGAAGATCATTCGAAGGCATCTCTGGATTACCTGACCACGGTATTGAAAAGAGATGATTGACGTAAGCCAGCAAGGTTTTCAAAACAAACTTTCTTTTCACGACTAACCTTGCAACAAGCCTTCTATAGATCTTTTCCGCGTCGCGACTAATGAGAACTAAATTATTGAGAGATAGCAGATAATTTTTGCGTTGCTGCTGAAGTTTTGAAAGTTCCGGATCTAAGATTAAAATTGCCTCAATTGCCTTTCTAATCCCCCCAGCCCGAAACTGGTATTTAGTCAGACTAAAAGTTCCGTTTCGCCTAATACGCGCGACTGCCCCATCTGGATCTACAATCATCATAGCAATTACCAATGCCACTACTGCGCAATGGTTGTTTTTTCTAATATGGCTTTCAAGCAGCTCAACTCCCTCTTTTAGATCATCTTTGACTCGTAATATGCTAGAGATCGCTCCCGCCTCGACGTAAATCTTAGAGATGCTCCCCAGCTTCTCTAGCTTTATCGCAGTATCGAAAATATCCAAACCCATGAAAGGCACTTCCTTATTTGCTGACTAAGAATGAGTGATGCACCATAAAAAATACAACACTTTATACACAAACGCTATCAAACTGAAAAGAAGCTCTGTAAATACTATATTGAAAAACTTGCAACACCATCCTCCGCCCATCCTTCGGCGTGACGATTCATCCTTCAAAGAGTATGAGCGCCATTCCTATTAGCGCATTACAATTGCATTGTTGCTGCGCGAAAATCGATAGAAATTGGGGAACCGTAGGTTTGAGAGGAATGAAAACATCGAGATACCTACTTATCGCACACTTGATGATAATACACCGCCAAGAGGTCGAAGCTCCCCCCGGACCTCCCTGTTTAGGCTCCGAACATTTCTAGGAGGTTGTGGGCACATCAACAATGTGTGCCCACTGTCCGAATTACCCCGGATACGGCGAGATCCTGTAGATCATTAATCTTCAGCATCCAATGTCCCGACCGAGGGAATGGGTAGATCAAGCGGTTTCAAAATTGCGTCTGTTTGACGTTGATTAGGAAGGCCGTACCTAGAACCGCCCGAAGCATCAATATAGGCCATTTGAACACCAAACCTTGCCCTAACGTTGTACGCAATCTGCTGCCATCTCAGGAGCCACTTCACCTCTCGCTCCTTGTATGCCTGCAACTCCCTTTCGAGCTGTTCCACTCGGATGACCAGCTCTCCAGCATCCCTGATTGCATTCTTCTGCTTGGATGCCAAGCCACCCGCTAGCGATGCTTTAGCAGCATCAAACGCCACTTTGATTTCAAGACGAGCATTCAAAGCCTGGCGCGTAAACCCGAACTGGTCTTCAAGCGTCTTCCACCGCAGGCCGGAACCCAGCTCACCTAAAGCCCAGCGATCCAATTCCCTTACGATGGCTTTGACATCCCCGGAGCCCATCCTCTTACCAAATTTGCTCATGGCTGTGCTCCAAGTGCTTTCGCTTTGATGGCTTCAGCGTCCATCTGCAAATCAACCAGCATGGCGGTGAGGGTTTCGATTTTCTTCTGTGAATGGGCCATCCATTGGTGGCTCTCGCCCTGCCTATTCGATTGAGACTTGGTTATCGCATTCTCGTATTGAACGACCTCGATCTCGAAAGCGCGCACTACGCCTGCTTTCTTACCTACGTTATCCTTCTCCCAGGAAAAATCCGAACATTTGGCATGGCATTCGAGATGATTTGGGCAAGGCGATTGCGACAGGTTACGCGTACACATACCGGTCCCAAGCTCATGGACTCCGGTAATCTTAGCCTTGAGATAAGCATCTTTGTACTCAACAGGAAGTTGGATGTAGTTGTCAGCTACCACTCCGCCAATCTTGCCTTGCCGAATTTTTTCTTGATAAATTAATGCTCTCTTTTCACGGGATGTGTGCTGATAAGCCTTTGTGTCATTTGCATACTTCCGCCCAAACCACTTAGTTTGTACGTAATCGCTCATTCCGCCGTCATTCAAGAGAGTGTTAATGGTGTGTCTAAAATCGTGGCTTGAGAAGTCGGGTTTGACGTTGCTTCCACCGTACTCGGACGCAAGCGGCTCAAGATGATCTCGTATAAATGTCGTGAACATTGAGTGGGTGACTGGTGCGACCACACACACAGAGACGCCCCCGGAAGACATACCCGCGTATCGCACGAAGAAAAGATCTTCTTGGTAATACACCTTACCGCTGGTAGCGATCCGGACAGGGTCATTCAATCGTGGGTCAAACATGCTCTTGCAATAGGAAACTAAGGCCTGCTTGGTGGTGAAGCGAGATGGCTTAGCTGGACGAATACCCTGAACTGTCAGCTTATCCGGATCTGGAAACGTGAGGCCATTTTTCGTAAGCCAACCCGCTGGGCGCAAGACATTGAAGCTAAAACCCAAGGCTTCAAGGTCGGCTATGTAGAATCGATGATCTTCAGCAAAAGGTACGATCCAACGTAGATCAGGGCCACCAGTGATCCGCATCTCCTGCGCTGTCGACCTGGCAGCTCCGGTAATATCTATTAGCTCAGCGATTACGTCCTCAACAATCGAAACGGCATCAGTAGGAAGCCATGTTCTGTCAATGGGATGAGAGTTGTCTCCTTTGCTTGTTTTCATCAAAAAAAAGCGTAAGTATTTTCTTCCTTCCGAGTCAAAGCCGACCCCCTGCAACGGCAGTGTAGCGATTTCGCTAAAACGCCTTCCAATGCACGCCAACAAAACGAGCATCAGGATGTACATCCGGTACTTATGGTTGCTCGGTACATGTTGGTACAGCAAACCAATAAGCTCAAACACCTCTAGGTCGATGAGTCGGTCCCCGGAGGTCTGTTCCAGGTTTTCAGGTGCGTCCAATCGTTTTTGAGCTGCACTCCCGGCGTTTGCAGGGCGCTTCAGTCCTGAATACTTATATTCAAACCTAACATTACAAAGCTGATTAGCGTCGCAATGCGCTGCGAATTCGTTTATTGCCTTATGTAGGTTATAAGCGGTTGACTCTTGGTAATCACTCGAAATGATCCTACATGCATAATCTAAATCTTCGGGCATCAGCTTTGATAACGGACGACCCGCTCCGCCTACGCAGTGACTTATATAACTTATGGCAGTTACAAATGTTTGCTGGTTGCTAATTTTTTGATTTGACCGGTGCGCCCGCAAACAGAAAAGAGATTTCGCCACAGCAGCCCAATCGCCTTCCATGGGCTGTTCGCCGATGTTAGGCGCGTGCCGAAAGTAGATACTAGGAGAGCCAGAACGTTTAGCCGACAATATTGTCATTGAGCCGGCTGTAAACTTCCACCTCGGCTCATCCCAGACAATACTTTCAAACCCGAGCATGCCGAGCATCTTCGCCTTTTGCACCAAAAGCGATAAGTTAGCGACACGATCTAGCTCAAGCTTGCTTAAGAACGCTGCTACCTTTGCCATTATGTTGCTCCCGCGTTAACTTCTTTGCATTTCTCAACAACTTGAGCTACAGCGAAGATGATTTCGTCGAGCTGGCTGGCTATTCGCTTGTCAGCGGACTGAAATTTCTCTTCGCGCTCACTTATCAAATGCTCCAACACGGCTTGATGATCAGCTTCAAGGTAAGCCTGAAACTTTGGACATTTGTAACAGGAATACGGAGGGTGCAAGGAGCAAAGTGAGTGTTTCCCACACACGCCCAAATCGATGTCCGGAGCAGTCTCAATATAAACGAACGGAATATGCTTACCTATGTCTCCTTCATTTACGGCTTTCTGCCCGGGCGCGATGAAATCACCCTTGAAGAAACGGAGAATCTGCGCGTAAGGACCAATTAGAGCCTTGTCTAATAACTCTACGATATTGCCAGCCAGGTCAAAATAAACCTGTACGTGCTGAAGATCAGTATGGTCAAGAATCTGGGCCAGCTGCCGCTGCGTTGCCCCATCTTTAACTAAGTTTGTTGCCAACGTGTAACGAAGACGCCTAGGACTAAGATGTATCAACATCTTGGTCAAAGGCGATACTATACGATGCCTTAGTCCGAAATTTTGAAGCAGCGTTGCAAAGTAACCAGACTCGTAATTGAAATATGCATCGCGCTGGCCTGATGCGGCAGCTGCCGTATTGATGTTGTGATTGAAAAATAATGGCCTGTCAAAACCTACAGGATCAACTCCCATCCAATCGAACGGTTCAATATTACGATTGACGGCGATTAGGTCTTGAATATAAGGCGCAAATTCCGTAGGGAGTTGCACCTCAACGAAGTCATCCCGAGGGCTCAACAGTCGTTTTTTGATTCTTGGGTATCTTATTACCCAGCACGGCTCATCTAGTCCTGGGGCTACGTTGATCAGATCGCTTTCTCGCAGCCACGACAGGTTCGCCGGGTTTCTACCGTGAGCAATGAACAATGCCAGTGCAGCTCGCTGCTCGCACTCTGCGACATCGGCGCAAGTCGTAGTTTGAAGAGCGTTGTAGAGTGGCTGCAATTCATAGATACGATGAAGTGGACCGGCATCTACGTCTTCGTTTTTAACCGCCTCCCCCTTGGGACCTCCGGGTATTTTGAGAGCTTCCAACACGCTGCCATATTCGGCATTGAAGCCTATTTCACTTAGGTACTGGCATCCCCAGAGATACCACGACTTAGCACGCGAGACTTGATATAGCTTATGATCTCGTCTCGTAGTTGCTATCATTCGTTCGTAATAACTAACCAGCTCAACCTCAAAATCGGCAATTTCTTCCCGATTAAACTCCGGATAAGGCAAAAGAAGAAACCTATGACAATCTACCCAAGTGGTGTAAGCATAGCCCGCCGACGAGGTTCTCATCACATACACACAGTAACGCATCAGTGCATACCGAAACCTCAAATTACGTATACGTTGAAACTTAAGAGTAGCGTATCTGCCACTGGTCGTTGGCATGTGCCATTGTAAACCACTCGTGTCAACTACATGTCCTTCTCTGCTTATAACAGATTTAGGAATGGACTCCCACAGTTTAGCTTCATCAGGCTGAGGCCTAAACGCTTGACTCATCACTGGAGTACTCCAAAAAAGTTCCCATTAATGTATCATGATATTTAGATTGAACAGCGGTGGCCTGGCGAATGATTTCACCAATGATATACACCTCTTGAGAACGCACGCTACTATCACCCCTTAAGTACGCCAAAACCTGTTTACGCTCATCTTCAGGAACGCCACGCTCAGCCATTTCACGTTCAGTTCTACTCGAGTATGTATGCCGTAGGGCCTTAGGAGTTAGATTTGGAGGTAACGCCTGCTTGAACTTCTCGCGGATGATCTGAAAATAATTAGACACGCTATTTCCATGCAACGGGTCACCCTCATCTGAAACGATCAAATAGTTATGATCTTTTCCAAAGCGTTCCATAACGCTTTCGCGATGAACTTCAATGTACTCTTCAATCAGGCGTATGAGCGTAGGCGTTTGCATTATCATGTCTCGACCATTCCGCTTGACTCTAGGCCGGGGGCTCCTTACATCATTCGGATCCGAGACACGCCTTAAGACACGCAGAGCAGTGACGCCACCAAACTCGACATCTCCTACTCTAAGAGTCAAAAGCTCTGCTGGTCTTAAACCAAAGGCCAGCATAATCATCACAATAATGAAGTTCCTAAATCTTACATGTTCGTTTAAGCCATACGCTTCTGGATTTCTAAAATCTACACACCAAATGAGAGCTGTTACTTGATGATCCCGCAGGCCTTTAGTAATAGATTTATTCTGGGGAGGATTATTGATTTCTTGATCACTGAGAACTTTATCGACATGCTCTTTGTGTGCTTGAATTCTGAGAAGCGCGGGATCTCCAGACTCCATCGCCCCCATCTTTAATCGAAAACACCACCCCATAAATTGCCGCACAGTGATCAGGCGCAATTTATATGTCAGAGGTGACACGGCTACCTTCTTGCCCTGATTTATAGAAATCCCCCCCGCTTGCAAGGCGGGGACCTTCACCGCTATGCGTAGGTGCTCACAGAGACTTCCCGCTAACTCAGCCTCGGTAAACATGCGGTCACCAGCCATGCATGCACCAAAATCAATGCGAAGAGAATCAAGCCAAGCAAATAGAATCGCCAGCTCCCTGAGGTTTCTCGTGAGAGTGTTAGGGCTTAGGCCTCGCCTTTGCAAGATCCACTCATTTGCAAGCGGAACCGGCAGGCCATCATCGTCAAGGAGGATTGGCAGGTTCAACCCAGAAGGATGTCGTACCATTTTCACATCCACAGCACACTCCTCCTTTACGTTTAGTAATGTAGACTTTTATCTCTACACACCTCTCTTGTGTAGTTAAATTATTTGTAGCTTTACACCAGGCAAAAAAAAGCCCTCTTAGCTTTACAGCAAAGAGGGCTTTGGCTTACTCACGTAAGGCAATGATTTAGGTACTCAAACCCGCCGAGCCACTCAATCACCTTTACGCTTTACTTTTATGTAGGTTAGAACGGAATATCGTCATCAAAGCTGTCGAAATCCGGTGCCGGTTGCGGAGCAGCCTGCTGTGGAGGCGGCGCCTGGCGCGACTGTTGCGGTGCCGACTGCTGCGGACGCGGAGCCTGCTGGCGTGGGGCCGGGGCGGACTGCTGGTAGTTATTGCCCCCGCCTTGTTGGTCGCCCTGCTGTGGACGGCCGCCCAGCAGTTGCATGGTGCCTTGCATGTCGACCACGATTTCAGTGGTGTAACGCTTGATGCCGTCTTTTTCCCACTCACGGGTTTGCAGCTTGCCTTCGATGTAGACCTGCGAACCTTTGCGCAGGTACTCACCGGCGATTTCAGCCACTTTGCCAAACATCGACACACGGTGCCACTCGGTTTTCTCGACCTTCTGGCCGGTCTGCTTGTCGGTCCACTGCTCGCTGGTCGCCAGACTCAGGTTGGTCACGGCGTTACCGTTAGGCAAGTAGCGAACTTCGGGATCCTGGCCGCATGTACCGACCAATATGACTTTGTTAACCCCACGGGCCATAACGTTCTCCTAGGCTGGGCGCGCTGTCGGCACTGGGTTGACCAGTTGCTCAAGCGTCGCGCGATCCAATAATTCGGTGTCCAATTTGATGTAAATGGCCGCTTCTTCAGCGACCACGACTGCATCTGTTACTCCAACAACGGCCTTAAGGCGCTCTACCAGGCCAGCGTCACGAATGGCTTCGGGCGACAACGGCAGGCGCAGGCTTGTGACGTATGGAGGTTCGCGCATGGTAACAGCAAAGGCCAGCCAAAGTGCAGCCAGCCCGGCGCATCCAAGGAACACAACCGACAAACCGCCATGCTGGAACATCCAGCCACCCATGATGCCGCCCAGTGCAGAACCCAGGAACTGGCTGGTGGAATACACCCCCATGGCCGTCCCTTTGCCACCGGCCGGTGAAACCTTACTGATCAGCGAAGGCAATGAAGCCTCCAGCAGGTTGAACGCGGTGAAAAATACCACCGTGCCGATTACCAGCGCCCGCAGGCTGTCGCCGAACTGCCAGAAGAATAGCTCAGTGAGCATCAACGTCGCGACGGCGCCCAAGAGAACTCGTTTCATTTTGCGTTTCTTCTCGCCATAGATGATGAACGGGATCATGGCGAAGAACGAAATCAACAGCGCGGTGAGGTAGACCCACCAGTGCTGTTCCTTGGGTAGCCCGGCTTTTTCCACCAGCGCCAGGGGCAAGGCGACGAAGCTGCACATGAGCATGGCGTGTAATACGAAGATACCTAAATCCAGGCGCAGCAGGTCGGGATGTTTGAGCGTCGGCAATAACGCCTTGCGCGCGACGCCCGACTCGCGGTGCTGCAACGTACCGGTGGAGCGCGGCACCATAAAGGCAACGATCACGATACCGAACAGCGCCATGCCGCCGGTGACCAGAAACAGCCCGTGCAAGCCGAACGCGCGTGTCAGCAGGGGGCCGACGACCATGGCCACGGCAAACGACAGGCCGATGGTCATGCCGATCATGGCCATGGCCTTGGTGCGGTGTTGTTCACGGGTCAGGTCTGATAGCAGCGCCATGACCGCGGCGGAAATCGCACCGGCCCCTTGCAGGATGCGTCCGGCAATCACGCCCCATATCGAATCCGATTGCGCCGCGAGCACACTGCCGAGAGCGAACACGATCAGACCCAGATAGATCACCGGACGGCGGCCGATGCGGTCAGAAATGATCCCGAACGGAATCTGAAAAATCGCTTGGGTCAGGCCATAGGCGCCAATGGCCAGGCCGATCAATGCCGGGGTCGCGCCTGGGAGGTCCATCCCATAGGTCGCCAGCACCGGCAACACCATAAACATGCCCAGCATACGGAAGGCGAACACCAGGGCAAGACCGCTTGCCGCCCGGGTCTCGCCGCTACTCATGCGTTCGCTGTGGGGATCGTGCATGGAAAAACCTCGTGTGAACCGGCGGCGATTCTACCAGTCCCATCGATTGAGAGGGTATATGCGGCGCTTTGCCGCGCAGCTTTCATCTAAGGCTGCAAGCGGCCTTTTGGCAGTGTATATTCATCCAGTCTTTAGCCGTATACTCCGGCATTATTTACGCCCGCCGTGCGAGGCCATCTTGGACAAGATCCTGATTCGTGGGGCTAGAACCCACAACCTGAAGAACATCGACCTGACCCTGCCACGGGACAAACTGATTGTCATCACCGGCTTGTCCGGGTCCGGCAAATCGTCGCTGGCGTTTGACACGCTGTATGCCGAGGGCCAGCGTCGCTATGTGGAATCGCTGTCGGCCTATGCCCGCCAGTTCCTGTCGATGATGGAAAAGCCCGACGTCGACACCATTGAAGGCCTGTCGCCGGCCATTTCCATCGAGCAAAAATCGACTTCCCATAACCCGCGCTCCACCGTGGGCACCATTACTGAAATCTACGACTACCTGCGTCTGCTGTACGCACGCGTGGGTATTCCGCGTTGCCCGGACCACGATATTCCCCTGGAAGCCCAGACCGTGAGCCAAATGGTCGACTTGGTGCTCGCCCAGCCGGAAGGCGCCAAGCTCATGCTGCTGGCACCGGTGATTCGTGAGCGCAAGGGCGAACACCTTTCCGTCTTCGAAGAACTGCGTGCGCAAGGCTTTGTGCGGGCGCGAATCAACGGCAAGCTCTACGAGCTGGACGAAGCGCCGAAGCTCGACAAGCAGAAGAAGCACTCGATTGATGTGGTAGTCGACCGCTTCAAGGTACGGGCAGACCTGCAGCAGCGCCTTGCGGAGTCCTTCGAAACCGCGTTGAAGCTGGCCGACGGCATTGCCCTGGTGGCCCCGATGGATGACGAGCCGGGCGAAGAGATCATCTTCTCCGCGCGCTTTGCTTGCCCGATCTGCGGGCACGCCATCAGTGAGCTGGAACCCAAGCTGTTCTCCTTCAACAACCCGGCCGGCGCGTGCCCGACCTGTGATGGCCTGGGGGTGAAGCAGTTCTTCGACATCAAGCGTCTGGTCAACGGTGACTTGACCCTGGCGGAGGGCGCGATACGTGGCTGGGACAGGCGTAACGTTTACTACTTCCAAATGTTGGGGTCGTTGGCGTCGCATTATAAATTCAGCCTGGAAGTGCCATTCAACCAACTGCCGGCGGACCAACAGAAGGTCATCCTCCACGGCAGTGGTTCGCAGAATGTCGACTTCAAGTACTTGAATGACCGTGGCGATATCGTCAAGCGCTCGCACCCGTTCGAAGGCATCGTGCCGAACCTTGAGCGTCGCTACCGCGAGACTGAATCGGCCAGCGTGCGCGAAGAGTTGGCAAAATTCCTCAGCACGCAGCCTTGCCCGGATTGCCGTGGCACTCGCCTGCGTCGAGAGGCGCGGCATGTGTGGGTGGGCGAGAAGACATTGCCTGCGGTGACCAACCTGCCCATCGGTGATGCCTGCGAATACTTTGGTGTGCTCAAGTTGACCGGTCGCCGTGGGGAAATCGCCGACAAGATCCTCAAGGAAATTCGCGAGCGGTTGCAGTTCCTGGTCAACGTTGGCCTGGATTACCTGTCGCTGGATCGAAGTGCCGACACCTTGTCTGGTGGTGAAGCCCAGCGAATTCGCTTGGCCAGCCAGATTGGCGCCGGGCTCGTGGGGGTGCTGTACATCCTCGATGAACCGTCGATTGGCTTGCACCAACGCGACAACGATCGCCTGCTGGGCACGCTGAAACACCTTCGGGACATCGGGAACACGGTGATCGTGGTCGAGCACGATGAAGATGCGATTCGCCTGGCGGATTACGTGGTTGATATTGGCCCAGGCGCGGGTGTGCATGGCGGGCATATTGTCGCCGAAGGTACGCCTGCAGAAGTCATGGCCCATCCGGACTCGCTGACCGGCAAGTACTTGTCTGGCCGTGTGAAAATTGCCGTGCCGGCCAAACGTACACCGCGCAACAAGAAGCAGGCGCTGCACCTCAAGGGCGCGCGCGGCAACAACTTGCGCAATGTCGACCTGGAAATTCCGCTGGGCCTGCTGACCTGCGTGACCGGTGTTTCCGGCTCGGGCAAATCAACGCTGATCAACAACACGCTGTTCCCCTTGAGTGCCACCGCCTTGAACGGCGCGACGACTCTGGAAGCGGCTGCTCACGACAGCATCAAGGGTTTGGAGCTGCTGGACAAAGTCGTCGATATCGACCAGAGCCCTATTGGCCGCACGCCGCGTTCCAACCCGGCGACCTACACCGGGTTATTTACACCCATTCGTGAGTTGTTTGCTGGCGTTCCGGAGTCCCGCTCGCGGGGTTATGGGCCGGGCCGGTTCTCGTTCAACGTCAAGGGCGGTCGCTGTGAAGCGTGCCAAGGCGATGGCTTGATCAAGGTGGAGATGCACTTCCTGCCGGACATTTACGTGCCGTGCGATGTGTGCAAGAGCAAGCGCTATAACCGCGAGACCCTGGAGATCAAATACAAGGGCAAAAGCATCCACGAAACCCTGGAGATGACCATCGAGGAAGCACGGGTGTTCTTTGACGCGGTTCCGGCGTTGGCGCGCAAGCTGCAGACACTGATGGATGTAGGCCTGTCGTATATCAAGCTGGGTCAATCGGCGACCACGTTGTCCGGTGGTGAGGCGCAACGGGTGAAGCTGTCCCGCGAGTTGTCCAAGCGCGACACCGGCAAGACCCTGTACATCCTCGATGAGCCGACCACCGGCCTGCATTTTGCGGATATACAGCAACTGTTGGACGTGTTGCACCGCCTGCGCGACCACGGCAACACCGTGGTAGTGATCGAGCACAACCTGGATGTGATCAAGACCGCCGACTGGTTGGTCGACTTGGGGCCTGAAGGTGGCTCGAAGGGTGGTCAGATCATCGCGGTAGGCACACCGGAGCAAGTTTCCGAAATGCCGCAGTCACACACGGGCTTCTACTTGAAGCCGTTACTGGAGCGCGACCGGGCCTGAGTTTTTCGGGCCCAATGAAAAGCCCCTGTCACGTTGCGGTGAGAGGGGCTTTTTTGTAGCCGGGAATTAGAACTGCGATTGCAGGTAATTCTCCAAGCCGACCAGCTTGATCAGGCCCAACTGCTTTTCAAGCCAATAGGTATGATCTTCTTCGGTGTCATTCAACTGAACCCGCAGGATTTCCCGGGTGACATAGTCATTATGCTGCTCACAGAGCTCGATGCCTTTGCAGAGCGCGGCACGGACCTTGTACTCGAGGCGCAGGTCGGCAGCGAGCATGTCAGGTACCGTGGTGCCCACATCCAGATCATCGGGACGCATACGTGGCGTGCCTTCGAGCATGAGGATACGGCGCATCAGTGCGTCGGCGTGCTGTGCCTCTTCTTCCATCTCATGGTTGATACGCTCGTAGAGCTCGGTAAAGCCCCAGTCTTCGTACATGCGCGAATGGATGAAATATTGGTCACGAGCAGCCAGTTCGCCCGTCAGCAACGTGTTGAGGTAATCGATTACGTCGGGGTGACCTTGCATCGCCCTACATCTCCCTGCTTGAAAGTCTGTAGTTTGAACCATGATGACCCGGAGGTCACGGGATCAACGGCAGAAAAGTGAAGATTTCCCGAGAAAAGTGGCTGAAATAACGCAAAAACCGCCCAATTGAGGGCGGTTCTGCTTATCGTTTAGAGTTAGTTAAGCGATACACCCAGTGCCTTTGCGATTGCTTCTCCATAAGCAGGATCTGCTTTGTAGAAATGTTGCAACTGGCGCTGAACCACATCACTGGAAACGCCACCCATCGCACCGGCGATGTTGTTGGTGAGCAACGCTTTCTGCTCATCGTTCATCAGGCGGAACAGTGCACCTGCGTGGCTGTAGTAATCGGTGTCTTCCCGGTGATCATAACGGTCAGCAGCACCGCTCAATGCCAACGCAGGCTCTGCGTATTGGGGTGCCTGCTTCGGTGCGTCTGCGTAGCTGTTCGGCTCATAATTGGGCGCCGCACCACCGTTGCTGCCAAATGCCATCGAACCATCACGCTGATAGCTGTTCACCTGGTTACGCGGGGCATTCACCGGCAGTTGCTGGTGATTGGTGCCGACGCGGTAACGGTGAGCATCTGCGTATGCGAACACACGACCTTGCAGCATACGGTCTGGCGACAGACCTACACCTGGCACCATGTTGCTCGGGCCGAACGCAGCCTGCTCCACTTCAGCGAAGTAGTTCTGCGGATTGCGGTTGAGTTCGAGCTCGCCAACTTCGATGAACGGGAACTCCTTCTGCGACCAGGTCTTGGTCACGTCAAAGGGGTTCTCGTAGTGGGCATTAGCCTGGGCCTCCGTCATGATCTGGATGCAGACCCGCCATTTCGGGAAATCACCGCGCTCAATCGCGCCGAACAGATCGCGTTGGGCGTAATCCGGGTCGGTACCGGCCAGGCGCGCGGCCTCAGCCGGCGCCAAGTTCTTGATGCCCTGCTTAGTCTTGTAGTGCCACTTCACCCAGTGGCGCTCGCCATTGGCGTTAATCAGGCTGTAGGTGTGACTGCCGAAGCCGTGCATGTGGCGATAGCCGTCAGGGATGCCACGGTCCGAAAACAGAATGGTGACCTGGTGCAGTGCTTCCGGAGAGTGCGACCAGAAGTCCCACATCATCTGAGCGCTTTTGAGATTGCTTTGCGGCAGGCGCTTCTGGGTGTGGATGAAGTCCGGAAACTTTAAAGGATCGCGAATGAAGAACACTGGGGTGTTGTTACCGACGATGTCCCAGTTGCCTTCTTCGGTGTAGAACTTCAAGGCGAAGCCGCGTGGATCGCGCTCGGTATCAGCCGAACCGCGCTCACCACCAACGGTGGAAAAGCGCAAGAAGGTCGGGGTTTGCTTGCCAACAGACTCAAACAACTTGGCACTGGTGTATTGGGTAATGTCTTGAGTAACCGTAAAGGTACCGAAGGCACCCGAACCTTTCGCGTGCACGCGACGCTCCGGAATGTTTTCACGGTTGAAGTGCGCGAGCTTCTCGATCAGGTGGAAATCGTCGAGCAGCAATGGGCCACGTGGACCGGCGGAACGGGAATTCTGATTGTCCGCAACGGGCGCGCCGCTGGCGGTAGTAAGGATTTTATTCTGGCTCATGCAATCTTCCTCAGGTCGGACTTGGAACTGCCGGCTAGTCGGCTTGGAAGGAGTATTGATCATCGCTATGAAGCCATCAAATTCATTAAATTGTCGGCATCGATAGAAAATAACTAACAACATCCCCAGCACGCATAGTGCCGAGCACAGCCCGTGAACGCTTGTACAAATCGCGCTTTTATTAAGCACACAAAAAACCGGGCACTAGGCCCGGTTCTTCGTTACAACTTGTCGTCTTACTCAGCGCTTACAGCTTCGCCGGCAGTAGCACGATCAACCAACTCGACGTACGCCATTGGCGCGTTGTCGCCAGTGCGGAAACCGCACTTGAGGATGCGCAGGTAGCCACCCTCACGGGTAGCGTAACGCTTGCCCAGGTCGTTGAAGAGCTTACCAACGATAGCTTTCGAACGAGTACGGTCGAAAACCAAACGGCGGTTAGCCAGGCTGTCTGTCTTAGCCAAAGTGATCAGCGGCTCAGCAACGCGACGCAGTTCTTTAGCTTTTGGCAGTGTAGTTTTGATCAGCTCGTGCTCGAACAGCGACACCGCCATGTTTTGAAACATGGCCTTGCGGTGCGAGCTGGTACGGCTCAGGTGACGACCACTTTTACGATGACGCATGGTTCATTCCTTACCAAACTCACGTTCGGTGATTACGACGATCAGGCAGTCGCCTTGTCGTCCTTCTTAAGACTTGCAGGCGGCCAGTTGTCGAGGCGCATGCCGAGGGACAGACCGCGGGAGGCCAGAACGTCCTTGATTTCAGTCAAGGATTTCTTGCCGAGGTTCGGAGTCTTCAACAGTTCTACTTCGGTGCGCTGAATCAGGTCACCGATGTAGTAAATGTTTTCCGCCTTAAGGCAGTTAGCCGAACGTACAGTCAGTTCCAGATCGTCAACCGGGCGAAGCAGGATCGGATCGATCTCGTCTTCCTGCTCGATTACCACTGGTTCGCTGTCACCTTTGAGGTCGACGAACGCAGCCAACTGCTGTTGCAGAATGGTTGCAGCGCGGCGTATAGCCTCTTCAGGATCGAGAGTACCGTTGGTTTCCAGATCAATAACCAGCTTGTCCAGGTTAGTACGCTGCTCGACACGGGCGTTTTCCACCACGTATGCGATACGGCGAACCGGGCTGAACGAAGAGTCAAGCTGCAAGCGACCAATGCTGCGGCTTTCATCTTCATCGCTCTGACGCGAGTCGGCCGGTTCATAACCACGACCACGAGCTACAGTGAGCTTCATGTTCAGGGCGCCGTTAGACGCCAGGTTAGCGATTACGTGATCGGGATTAACGATCTCGACATCATGATCCAGCTGAATATCGGCAGCGGTAACCACCCCCGAACCCTTCTTCGACAAGGTCAGCGTAACTTCGTCACGGCCGTGCAGCTTGATAGCCAGACCTTTAAGGTTCAACAGGATTTCAATTACGTCTTCCTGTACACCTTCGATGGCGCTGTACTCGTGGAGCACACCGTCAATCTCGGCCTCGACTACTGCACAGCCGGGCATTGAGGACAACAGGATGCGGCGCAGCGCGTTGCCCAGGGTGTGGCCAAAACCACGCTCGAGAGGCTCGAGCGTGATCTTGGCGCGGGTTGGACTGACAACCTGCACATCAATGTGGCGGGGTGTCAGGAACTCATTTACCGAAATCTGCATGGATGCACCTATTTTCTAGCCCTTACTTGGAGTAGAGCTCGACAATCAGGCTTTCGTTGATGTCGGCGGACAGATCACTGCGAGCAGGAACGTTCTTGAAAACGCCCGACTTCTTCTCAGTGTCTACTTCTACCCATTCTACGCGGCCACGTTGGGCACACAGATCGAGAGCTTGGACAATGCGAAGTTGGTTTTTTGCTTTCTCGCGAATCGCGACCACGTCACCAGCACGAACCTGGTAAGACGGGACGTTAACGGTTTGGCCGTTTACGCTGACGGATTTGTGCGATACCAGCTGACGGGATTCGGCGCGAGTCGAACCAAAGCCCATACGGTATACAACGTTGTCCAGACGGCATTCGAGCAGTTGCAGCAGGTTTTCACCGGTTGCACCTTTCTTGCCAGCAGCTTCTTTGTAGTAGCCGCTGAATTGACGCTCGAGAACGCCGTAGATACGACGGACCTTCTGCTTTTCACGCAGTTGGGTGCCGTAATCGGACTGGCGACCGCGGCGTTGGCCGTGGATACCAGGTGCTGCTTCAATGTTGCACTTCGATTCGATCGCGCGCACGCCGCTCTTCAAGAAGAGATCGGTGCCTTCACGACGAGCGAGTTTGCATTTTGGACCAATGTAACGAGCCATTCTTTACAATCTCCTGGATTACACGCGGCGCTTCTTCGGCGGACGGCACCCGTTGTGCGGGATTGGCGTCACGTCGGTGATGCTGGCGATCTTATAGCCACAGCCGTTCAAAGCACGGACAGCAGACTCACGACCTGGACCTGGACCTTTGACGTTAACGTCTAGGTTTTTCAGGCCGTATTCCAGCGCAGCTTGACCAGCACGTTCAGCAGCTACTTGAGCAGCGAACGGGGTGGACTTGCGGGAACCGCGGAAACCCGAACCACCGGAGGTAGCCCAAGAAAGCGCGTTACCTTGACGGTCGGTGATGGTCACGATTGTGTTGTTAAAAGAAGCATGGATGTGGGCGATGCCATCAACCACTGTCTTTTTAACTTTTTTACGAGGACGAGCAGCAGGTTTAGCCATGATAATTTTCCTGTCGATTCGCGTGGGCGATTACTTGCGGATCGGCTTACGCGGACCTTTACGGGTACGCGCGTTAGTCTTGGTACGCTGACCGCGTACTGGAAGACCACGACGATGACGCAGACCACGGTAGCAACCGAGGTCCATCAAACGCTTGATTTTCATGTTGATTTCGCGACGCAGGTCACCTTCAGTGGTGAACTTCGCCACTTCGCCACGCAACAGCTCAATCTGCTCGTCGCTCAGATCTTTGATCTTTGCGGCTGGGTTTACCCCAGTGTCTGCGCAAATTTTCTGCGCAGTAGTGCGACCAACACCATAGATGTAGGTCAGCGAGATAACAGTGTGCTTGTTATCTGGAATGTTAACGCCTGCAATACGGGCCATTCAGTGGGACTCCAATTGACAGCTACCTACGCCCCGGAAGCCAAGAAATAGGGCGCGAGATAATATCGCTGTAATAACAAATAATCAACCCGGCAGCGCACTAGCTGCCGGGCTTCAAGCGGATCACACTCAGCCTTGGCGCTGTTTGTGACGCGGTTCCGCGCTGCAAATTACTCGAACAACACCTTCGCGGCGAATAATCTTGCAGTTACGGCACAGCTTTTTCACCGATGCACGAACTTTCATCACCAACTCCTCGAACCTTATGGGGTACTCAGCGCAACATGCCGCTGCCGTAGCCCTTCAGGTTGGCTTTCTTCATCAGGGATTCGTACTGGTGCGAAACGAGGTGCGATTGTACTTGGGACATGAAGTCCATCACAACCACGACCACGATCAGCAACGAGGTCCCGCCAAGGTAGAACGGAACGTTTGCTGCAACCACCAGGAACTGGGGAAGCAAGCACACGGCCGTCATATATAGAGCACCGAACAGGGTCAAACGGGTCAGAACGCCATCAATGTAGCGTGCAGACTGCTCACCTGGACGGATGCCCGGAATAAAGGCACCGGACTTCTTCAGGTTTTCCGCTACGTCTTTCGGATTGAACATCAACGCCGTATAGAAGAAGCAGAAGAAAATAATCCCTGCACTAAACAGCAGAATATTCAACGGCTGACCAGGAGCGATCGACTGAGAGAGGTCCTGCAGCCAGCCCATATTTTCAGACTGACCAAACCAGGTACCCAACGAAGCCGGAAACAGCAAAATGCTGCTCGCGAAAATCGCCGGAATAACACCGGCCATATTCACTTTCAGCGGCAAGTGGCTGGTCTGCGCAGCAAAAACCTTACGGCCCTGCTGACGCTTGGCGTAATGAACAGCAATACGACGCTGACCACGCTCAATGAACACCACAAAACCGATAATCGCTACTGCCAGCAAACCGATGGCAACCAAAGCGAAAATATTGATATCACCCTGACGTGCAGACTCGAAAGACTGCCCAATTGCTCTCGGAAGACCGGCGACGATACCTGCGAAAATCAACATCGAGATACCGTTACCAACACCACGCTCAGTAATCTGCTCACCCAGCCACATCATGAACATCGCACCAGCCACAAACGTGGATACCGCGACGAAATGGAAGCCAAAGTCACCAGTGAACGCAACACCCTGCCCGGCCAGACCAACGGACATGCCGATAGCTTGAACCAAGGCGAGGATGACAGTGCCGTAGCGGGTGTACTGGCTAATCTTGCGACGGCCAGCTTCACCTTCCTTCTTCAACTGCTCCAGCTGCGGGCTGACGGCGGTCATCAGTTGCATGATGATCGATGCCGAAATATACGGCATGATCCCCAGTGCAAAGATGCTCATCCGCTCCAGCGCGCCGCCGGAAAACATGTTGAACAAGCTAAGAATGGTCCCCTCATTCTGTCGAAACAGGTCTGCGAGTCGGTCCGGGTTGATACCTGGAACCGGGATGTGTGCGCCTATTCGGTAGACGATAATCGCCAGGAACAGAAAACGCAGACGAGCCCAGAGTTCAGACATACCGCCTTTGCCGAGCGCTGAGAGAGCACCTTGCTTAGCCATTTATTCCTCGAACTTGCCGCCAGCTGCTTCGATAGCCGAACGCGCACCTTTGGTGGCGCCGATTCCCTTGCCGATAGTGACAGCGCGAGTCACTTCACCGGACAGCATGATTTTCACACGCTGTACGTTGACGTTGATCACGTTGGCATCTTTCAGGGTCTGCACAGTAACGATATCGCCTTCCACTTTGGCCAGCTCGGACAAGCGCACTTCTGCGCGGTCCATGGCTTTCAGGGATACGAAACCGAACTTAGGCAGGCGACGATGCAGCGGCTGTTGACCGCCTTCAAAGCCCGGAGCGATGGTGCCACCGGAGCGGGAGGTTTGACCTTTGTGGCCACGGCCACCAGTCTTACCCAAACCGCTACCGATACCACGGCCCGGACGATGCTTTTCGCGACGGGAACCCGGCGCTGGACTCAGATCATTGAGTTTCATCGATTAACCCTCTACACGCAGCATGTAGTAAGCCTTGTTGATCATCCCGCGATTCTCGGGAGTATCCTGGACTTCTACAGTGTGACCGATGCGACGCAGACCCAGACCTTTAACGCACAGTTTGTGGTTAGGGATGCGGCCGGTCATGCTTTTGATCAGCGTTACTTTTACGGTAGCCATGATCAGAAGATCTCCTTCACAGTCAGACCACGCTTCGCAGCGATGGACTCAGGAGATTGCATCGCTTTCAAACCTTTGAAAGTGGCGTGAACCACGTTTACCGGGTTAGTCGAGCCGTAGCACTTGGCCAGAACGTTCTGAACCCCAGCAACTTCGAGGACAGCACGCATAGCGCCGCCAGCGATGATACCGGTACCTTCAGAGGCAGGCTGCATGTACACCTTCGAAGCGCCATGGGCGGACTTCATTGCGTACTGCAGCGTGGTGCCGTTCAGATCAACTTGGATCATGTTGCGACGAGCAGCTTCCATTGCCTTCTGGATCGCGGCAGGCACTTCACGTGACTTGCCACGGCCGAAGCCAACACGCCCTTTACCATCACCAACCACGGTCAACGCGGTGAAAGTGAAGATACGGCCGCCTTTAACGGTTTTGGCTACGCGGTTAACTTGAACCAGCTTCTCAATGTAGCCTTCGTCGCGCTTTTGGTCGTTATTTGACATAACTTAGAACTCCAGCCCAGCTTCACGAGCAGCATCAGCCAGCGCTTTCACGCGACCGTGGTACTTGAAGCCAGAGCGGTCGAAAGCCACTTGCGAGACGCCAGCGGCCTTAGCACGCGTAGCGACCAGCTGGCCAACCTTAGTGGCCGCGTCGATGTTGCCGGTGGCACCATCACGCAGTTCTTTATCCAAAGTCGAGGCGCTTGCCAGGACTTGGTTGCCGTCGGCCGAGATGACCTGGGCGTAGATGTGCTGCGACGAGCGGTACACGCAGAGACGCACGACTTCGAGTTCGTGCATTTTCAGGCGTGCTTTGCGAGCGCGACGCAGTCGAGTAACTTTTTTGTCGGTCATTTGCTATGCCCTACTTCTTCTTGGCTTCTTTACGACGGACGACTTCGTCCGCGTAGCGCACACCTTTGCCTTTGTACGGCTCTGGTGGACGGAAGTCGCGGATCTCAGCGGCCACCTGACCTACCAGCTGCTTATCGATGCCCTTGATCAGGATATCGGTTTGGCTAGGGGTCTCAGCGGTGATGCCTTCCGGCAGTTCGTAATCCACTGGGTGCGAGAAGCCAAGGGCCAGGTTCAAAACCGTGCCTTTTGCTTGCGCTTTGTAACCAACACCGACCAGCTGGAGCTTACGCTCGAAGCCTTGGCTTACGCCTTGGACCATGTTGTTTACCAACGCACGCGTGGTACCGGCCATTGCGCGAGTTTGTTGATCGCCATTGCGAGCAGCGAAACGCAGCTCACCAGCTTCTTCAACGATCTCAACGGACGAATGGATGTTCAGTTCAAGAGTGCCCTTGGCACCCTTCACCGAAAGCTGTTGGCCTGCGAATTTTACTTCGACACCGGCTGGCAGCTTAACGGGGTTCTTAGCGACGCGAGACATGCTTATCCCCCCTTAGAACACAGTGCAAAGAACTTCGCCGCCGACACCGGCAGCGCGCGCAGCACGATCCGTCATCACACCTTTGTTGGTGGAGACGATAGACACGCCCAGACCGCCACGAACTTTCGGCAGATCTTCAGCGGACTTGTACTGACGCAGGCCTGGACGGCTAACGCGCTTCACTTCCTCGATGACCGAACGGCCTTCGAAGTACTTCAGCTCGATGGACAGCAGTGGTTTGATTTCGCTGCTGATCTGATAACCCGCAATGTAACCTTCGTCTTTCAGGACTTTGGCAACAGCTACCTTCAACTTGGAAGATGGCATGCTTACGACGGACTTTTCAGCCATCTGGGCATTACGGATACGAGTTAGCATGTCCGCTAACGGGTCCTGCATACTCATGGGCTAGACGCTCCTAATACAAAAAAATTAGCCTTGCGGCTACATATGTCGCCGAGAATCTCCGGGCATAAATAACACGGGCTCAGGCGAGCCGCGTATTTTAAACACACTCCAGAAATGAAACAAGCCCCAAAAGGGGCTTGTTCCAGATTCAAGGTCACCGGCGGTCAATATCTTGCGATACCGACCACCTGGACGCTGAAAGTACTTACCAGCTGGCTTTAACCAGACCTGGTACGTCACCACGCATTGCCGCTTCACGCAGTTTGTTACGGCCAAGGCCGAACTTGCGGTAAACGCCGTGTGGACGACCGGTCAGGCGGCAGCGGTTACGCATGCGCGAAGCGCTTGCGTCACGTGGCTGCTTCTGCAGAGCAACTGTAGCTTCCCAACGTGCTTCTGGACTTGCGTTCAGATCAACGATGATTGCTTTCAGTGCTGCACGCTTCTTGGCGTACTTGGCAACCGTGAGCTGACGCTTCAGCTCGCGGTTTTTCATGCTCATCTTGGCCATGGTCCTACTCCAATCAGTTGCGGAACGGGAATTTGAAAGCACGCAACAGGGCGCGACCTTCATCATCGTTCTTGGCAGTGGTGGTCAGGGTGATGTCCAGACCGCGGAGAGCATCGATCTTGTCGTAGTCGATTTCCGGGAAGATGATCTGCTCTTTCACGCCCATGCTGTAGTTACCACGACCATCGAAGGACTTGGCATTCAGGCCGCGGAAGTCGCGAACCCGAGGCAGGGAGATCGACAGCAGACGATCCAGGAATTCATACATACGCTCACGGCGCAGAGTCACTTTGACGCCGATCGGCCAACCTTCACGGACTTTAAAGCCAGCGATGGATTTCCGAGCGTAAGTCACAACGACTTTTTGACCGGTGATCTTTTCCAGGTCAGCAACGGCATGCTCGATGACTTTTTTGTCGCCGACCGCTTCGCCCAGACCCATGTTCAGGGTGATTTTGGTAACGCGTGGAACTTCCATCACGTTCGAAAGCTTAAGTTCTTCCTTAAGTTTCGGTGCGATTTCTTTCCAGTAAATCTCTTTTAGTCGTGCCATGGTCTTCTACCTAGCAGTGTTCAAGCATCAACCGCTTTTTGGGTCGACTTGAAGACACGAATTTTCTTGCCATCTTCTACTTTGAAACCAACGCGGTCAGCCTTGTTGGTTTCACCGTTGAAAATGGCGACGTTAGAAGCGTCCAGCGGAGCTTCTTTCTCGACGATACCGCCTTGTACGCCCGACATCGGGTTAGGCTTGGTATGACGCTTAACCAGGTTCAGACCACCGATAACCAGACGGTTATTAGCGAGAACCTTAAGCACCTTACCGCGCTTACCTTTGTCTTTGCCGGCGATCACGATGATCTCGTCGTCACGACGAATCTTTTGCATGTCGGATCTCCTTACAGCACTTCTGGGGCGAGCGAGACGATCTTCATGAACTTCTCAGTACGAAGTTCACGGGTCACTGGCCCAAAGATACGGGTGCCGATGGGCTCTTGCTTGTTGTTCAGAAGAACAGCAGCGTTGCCATCAAAGCGGATAATGGAGCCATCAGCACGACGTACGCCGTGACGAGTGCGGACTACAACAGCAGTCATCACTTGGCCTTTCTTCACCTTACCGCGAGGAATTGCTTCCTTCACGGTAACTTTGATGATGTCACCGATACCAGCGTAACGACGATGGGAGCCACCCAGCACCTTGATGCACATAACACGGCGGGCGCCGCTGTTATCGGCCACATCGAGCATGGATTGAGTCTGAATCATATAATTTCTCCGACCCCTAGTCCTTAGACTTCCACAGCGCGTTCGAGAACATCAACCAATGCCCAAGACTTAGTCTTGGCCAGCGGACGAGTTTCACGAATAGTGACTTTGTCGCCGATGTGGCACTGGTTGGTTTCGTCGTGCGCGTGCAGCTTAGTCGAACGCTTAACATATTTACCGTAGATCGGGTGCTTAACGCGACGCTCGATCAGTACGGTGATGGTTTTGTCCATCTTGTCGCTGACAACACGGCCAGTCAGCGTACGGACAGTCTTTTCGGCTTCAGCCATGATCACTTACCTGCCTGCTGGTTGAGCACAGTCTTCACGCGAGCGATGTCACGCTTAACTTGCGAGAGCAGATGAGACTGCCCCAACTGGCCAGTTGCTTTCTGCATACGCAGATTGAACTGGTCGCGCAGCAAGCCGAGCAATTGCTCGTTCAGCTGCTGTGCGGATTTTTCACGAAGTTCATTCGCTTTCATCACATCACCGTCCGTTTAACAAAGGCGGTGGCGAGCGGCAGCTTTGCAGCAGCCAGGGCAAAAGCCTCACGCGCCAGCTCTTCAGTAACACCCTCGATTTCATACAGGACTTTGCCTGGCTGAATCTGGGCAACCCAGTACTCCACGTTACCCTTACCTTTACCCATACGAACTTCGAGGGGCTTTTTGGAGATAGGCTTGTCCGGGAATACACGGATCCAGATCTTGCCGCCACGTTTAACGTGACGGGTCAGAGCACGACGCGCTGACTCGATCTGACGAGCGGTGAGACGACCACGAGCTACAGACTTCAGCGCGAACTCGCCGAAGCTGACTTTGCTACCGCGCTGAGCCAGACCACGGTTGTGGCCTGTCATCTGCTTGCGGAACTTCGTACGCTTAGGTTGCAACATTTGGCGTACCCCTTACTTAGCAGCTTTTTTACGAGGCGCTGGTGCTTGTGGTTTCAGTTCTTCTTGGCGACCACCAATTACTTCGCCTTTGAAGATCCAAACCTTTACACCGATCACACCGTAAGTGGTGTGAGCTTCGTAGTTGGCATAGTCGATGTCGGCACGCAGGGTGTGCAGTGGCACACGACCTTCGCGATACCATTCAGTACGTGCGATTTCAGCACCGCCGAGACGACCGCTCACTTGGATTTTGATGCCTTTGGCACCAATGCGCATGGCGTTCTGTACAGCGCGCTTCATAGCGCGACGGAACATTACGCGACGCTCCAGCTGCTGAGCTACGCTCTGCGCAACCAGCATACCGTCGAGCTCCGGCTTGCGGATCTCTTCGATATTGATGTGCACAGGCACACCCATTTGCTTGGTCAGGTCCTGACGCAGTTTCTCAACATCTTCACCTTTCTTCCCGATAACGATACCTGGACGAGCGGTGTGGATGGTGATACGTGCAGTTTGTGCCGGACGATGGATATCGATACGGCTTACGGACGCGCTTTTTAGTTTGTCTTGGAGATACTCACGCACCTTCAGATCAGCGAACAAATAGTCCGCATAAGTCCGACCGTCTGCGTACCAGACGGAGGTGTGCTCCTTGACGATTCCCAGGCGAATGCCAATGGGATGTACTTTCTGACCCATCTCTTCGACTCCGTTACTTGTCAGCAACCTTGACAGTGATATGGCAAGACCGCTTGACGATGCGATCAGCACGGCCTTTGGCACGTGGCATGATGCGCTTCAGCGAACGCCCTTCGTTGACGAAAACGGTGCTGACCTTCAGGTCATCAACGTCTGCGCCTTCGTTATGCTCGGCGTTGGCTACGGCCGACTCCAGCACTTTCTTCATGATCTCGGCGGCTTTCTTACTGCTGAAAGCCAACAGGTTGAGCGCTTCGCCCACCTTCTTCCCGCGGATCTGGTCGGCGACCAAGCGGGCTTTCTGGGCGGAGATTCGAGCGCCCGACAACTTAGCGGCTACTTCCATTTCCTAACCCCTTAACGCTTGGCTTTCTTGTCTGCCACGTGCCCACGATATGTGCGGGTACCGGCAAACTCGCCTAGTTTGTGGCCGACCATGTCTTCGTTCACGAGAACTGGGACGTGCAAGCGACCGTTGTGTACAGCGATGGTCAAACCGACCATTTGTGGCAGGATCATCGAACGACGCGACCAGGTCTTAACTGGTTTGCGATCGTTCTTTTCCGCCGCCACTTCGATCTTCTTCAGTAGGTGAAGATCAATAAAAGGACCTTTTTTCAGAGAACGTGGCACTGTCGTATCCCTCTATTTACTTGCGACGACGGACGATCATTTTGTCGGTACGCTTATTACCACGAGTCTTCGCGCCCTTAGTCGGGAAGCCCCATGGCGATACCGGATGACGACCACCAGAGGTACGACCTTCACCACCACCGTGTGGGTGGTCAACCGGGTTCATGGCAACACCACGAACGGTTGGGCGAACGCCACGCCAGCGTTTGGCACCAGCTTTACCCAGCGAACGAAGGCTGTGCTCGGAGTTCGAGACTTCACCCAAGGTCGCGCGGCATTCAGCCAGCACTTTACGCATCTCACCAGAACGCAGACGCAGGGTCACGTAGACACCTTCACGAGCGATCAACTGAGCCGAAGCACCAGCGGAACGAGCGATCTGTGCGCCTTTACCTGGCTTCAATTCGATGCCGTGTACGGTGCTACCAACTGGAATGTTGCGCAGTTGCAGAGCGTTGCCCGGCTTGATCGGTGCCAAGGCACCTGCGATCAGCTGGTCGCCAGCGCTCACGCCTTTAGGGGCGATGATGTAGCGACGCTCGCCATCTGCGTACAGCAGCAGAGCGATGTGAGCAGTACGGTTTGGATCGTATTCAATACGCTCGACAGTGGCAGAGATGCCATCTTTGTCGTTGCGACGGAAATCGACCAGACGATAATGCTGCTTATGGCCACCACCGATGTGACGAGTGGTAATACGACCATTGTTGTTACGACCACCAGTCTTCGATTTTTTCTCGAGCAGCGGTGCGTGAGGAGCGCCTTTATGCAGCTCCTGGTTGACCACCTTGACCACAAAACGGCGGCCAGGGGAAGTCGGTTTGCATTTAACGATTGCCATGATGCACCCCTTCCTTACTCAGCACTGCTGCTGAAATCGAGATCTTGGCCTGGCTGAAGGGAGATAACTGCCTTCTTCCAGTCATTACGCTTGCCCAGACCGCGAGCAGTGCGCTTGCTCTTACCCAGAACATTCAGGGTAGTAACACGCTCTACTTTCACGCTGAACAGGCTTTCGACGGCCTTCTTGATTTCCAGCTTGGTTGCGTCAGTTGCAACCTTGAAAACGAACTGGCTTTTCTTGTCAGCCAGAACCGTAGCCTTTTCGGAAACGTGCGGGCCAAGCAGAACTTTAAATACGCGTTCCTGGTTCATCCCAGCAGCTCCTCGAATTTCTTCACGGCCGACACGGTGATCAACACCTTGTCGTATGCGATCAGACTAACTGGATCGGAACCTTGCACGTCACGTACATCAACGTGTGGCAGGTTGCGAGCAGCCAGGTACAGGTTCTGATCAACAGCTTCAGACACGATCAAAACGTCGGTCAGGCTCATGTCGTTCAGTTTGCCCAGCAGGTCTTTAGTTTTTGGACTTTCAACAGCGAAGTCCTGAACCACAACCAGACGATCGGTACGCACGAGTTCAGCAAGGATGGAGCGCAGTGCTGCGCGATACATCTTCTTGTTGAGCTTCTGCGAGTGATCCTGTGGACGAGCTGCGAAAGTGGTACCACCGCCACGCCAGATTGGGCTACGGATAGTACCGGCACGAGCACGGCCAGTACCTTTCTGACGCCAAGGGCGCTTACCGCCACCACGAACGTCGGAACGGGTCTTTTGCTGCTTGCTACCTTGACGGCCGCCGGCCATGTAGGCCACGACTGCTTGGTGAACCAGCGTCTCGTTGAATTCGCCGCCAAATGTCAGTTCGGAAACTTCGATCGCTTGAGCGTCATTTACATTTAATTGCATGTCAGCTTCCCCTTAACCGCGAGCCTTGGCCGCTGGACGTACAACCAGGTTGCCGCCAGTAGCGCCAGGAACAGCACCCTTGACCAACAACAGATTGCGTTCAGCGTCGACGCGCACTACTTCGAGGGACTGCACGGTCACGCGCTCAGCGCCCATATGACCGGACATTTTTTTGCCCTTGAATACACGACCAGGAGTCTGGCACTGGCCAATAGAGCCCGGGACGCGGTGGGAGACGGAGTTACCGTGAGTGTTGTCTTGGCCACGGAAATTCCAACGCTTGATCGTACCCTGGAAGCCTTTACCTTTGGACTGACCGGTTACATCAACCAGTTGACCAGCGGCGAAGATTTCAGCGTTGATCAGATCGCCAGCCTGGTAGTCGCCATCTTCGAGACGGAACTCCATAACAGTGCGACCAGCTGCAACGTTTGCTTTAGCGAAGTGACCTGCTTGAGCAGCAGTCACACGCGAAGCACGACGCTCGCCGACAGTGACTTGCACTGCACGATAGCCATCGGTCTCTTCAGTTTTGAACTGGGTGACGCGATTCGGCTCGATCTCAATGACCGTAACCGGAATGGAGACACCTTCTTCGGTGAAAATACGGGTCATACCGCATTTACGACCGACTACACCAATAGTCATGTTGTAAACCTCATGAGTGTACGGGGCTTTCACCCGCTATGGCCGCCCATTTCAGAGCGTTACACGACTAAGACCCAAGTCTTAGCCGAGGCTGATCTGTACTTCCACACCGGCCGCCAGATCGAGCTTCATAAGTGCGTCAACGGTTTTATCCGTTGGCTGGACGATGTCCAGTACGCGCTTATGAGTACGGATCTCGTACTGGTCACGCGCGTCTTTGTTGACGTGCGGGGAGACCAGAACGGTGAACCGCTCTTTACGGGTAGGCAGTGGAATTGGACCACGCACTTGAGCACCAGTACGTTTCGCGGTTTCCACGATTTCCTGGGTGGATTGGTCGATCAGGCGATGGTCAAAAGCCTTCAACCTGATACGGATTTGCTGATTTTGCATTGGATTTCAGACTCCGGCTGCTATTCCCAGCGAGCGCAATACGCCCGTTAAAAGGAGGCGCAATTCTATAGACGCCCCAGATAGGTGTCAACCCAATAAAAAAGGCCCCCGCTAAGCGGGGGCCCTCTCAAAACATCGAAACTACCTCAGAAGAGATAATTACTCGATGATTTTAGCTACAACGCCAGCACCAACGGTACGGCCGCCTTCGCGAATAGCGAAACGCAGGCCGTCTTCCATTGCGATGGTTTTGATCAGGGTAACAACCATTTTGATGTTGTCGCCCGGCATTACCATCTCAACGCCTTCCGGCAGCTCGCAGTTACCAGTCACGTCAGTAGTACGGAAGTAGAACTGTGGACGGTAGCCTTTGAAGAACGGAGTGTGACGACCGCCCTCTTCTTTGCTCAGCACGTACACTTCTGCTTCGAACTTGGTGTGCGGCTTAACCGAACCTGGCTTAACCAGAACCTGGCCACGCTCAACGTCGTCACGCTTGGTACCACGCAGCAGAACGCCGCAGTTCTCGCCCGCACGACCTTCGTCGAGCAGTTTACGGAACATTTCAACACCGGTGCAGGTGGTGACAGTAGTGTCACGCAGACCAACGATTTCCAGTGGATCTTGAACCTTAACGATACCGCGCTCGATACGACCAGTCACAACAGTACCGCGACCGGAGATCGAGAATACGTCTTCGATTGGCATCAGGAACGGCTTGTCGATAACACGAACTGGATCTGGGATGTAGCTGTCCAGAGTCTCAACCAGTTTACGAACGGACGTGGTGCCCATTTCGTTGTCGTCTTTGCCTTCAAGAGCCATACGAGCAGAACCGATGATGATCGGAGTGTCGTCGCCTGGGAAGTCGTAAGTGCTCAGCAGATCGCGCACTTCCATCTCAACCAGTTCCAGCAGCTCAGCGTCGTCTACCAGGTCAGCCTTGTTCAGGTAAACCACGATGTACGGAACGCCTACCTGACGGGACAGCAGGATGTGCTCACGGGTTTGTGGCATCGGACCATCAGCGGCCGAGCAAACCAGGATAGCGCCGTCCATTTGAGCAGCACCGGTGATCATGTTCTTCACATAGTCAGCGTGACCTGGGCAGTCAACGTGAGCGTAGTGACGGATCAGCGAGTTGTATTCAACGTGCGCGGTGTTGATGGTGATACCACGAGCTTTCTCTTCTGGTGCGCTGTCGATTTTATCGAAATCAACGATTGCAGAACCGAAAACTTCGGAGCAAACGCGAGTCAGAGCAGCAGTCAGAGTGGTTTTACCGTGGTCAACGTGACCGATGGTGCCAACGTTGACGTGCGGTAGGGAACGATCAAATTTTTCTTTAGCCACGACAATTAACTCCTTGCCTAAAGGACTGAATCAGCCTTGTTTTTTGGATACAGTTTCAGCGATGTGCGCCGGAGCTGTGTTGTATTTTTTGAATTCCATAGAGTAGCTTGCGCGACCCTGAGACATGGAGCGAACGTCGGTCGCATAACCGAACATCTCACCCAACGGAACCTCGGCGCGAATCACCTTGCCGGAAACCGTGTCTTCCATACCCAAGATCATGCCGCGACGACGGTTAAGGTCGCCCATGACATCACCCATATAGTCTTCAGGTGTAACAACTTCTACCGCCATGATTGGCTCAAGCAACTCACCACCGCCCTTCTGGGCCAGTTGCTTGGTTGCCATGGAAGCAGCCACCTTAAACGCCATCTCGTTGGAGTCGACGTCGTGGTAAGAACCGTCAAAAACGGTTGCTTTCAGGCCGATCAGCGGATAGCCGGCAACAACACCGTTCTTCATCTGCTCTTCGATACCCTTCTGGATAGCAGGGATGTATTCCTTAGGAACCACACCACCTACTACTTCGTTCACGAATTGCAGACCTTCCTGACCTTCGTCAGCAGGAGCAAAACGGATCCAGCAGTGACCGAACTGACCACGACCGCCGGACTGACGAACGAACTTGCCTTCGATTTCACAGTTCTTCGTGATGCGCTCACGATAGGAAACCTGAGGCTTACCGATGTTGGCTTCGACGTTGAACTCACGGCGCATCCGGTCAACCAGGATGTCCAGGTGAAGCTCGCCCATGCCGGAGATGATCGTTTGACCAGTCTCTTCATCAGTCTTGACACGGAAAGATGGATCTTCCTGAGCGAGCTTGCCCAGAGCGATACCCATTTTTTCCTGGTCATCCTTGGTCTTAGGCTCTACGGCAACCGAAATAACCGGCTCCGGGAAGTCCATGCGAACCAGGATGATTGGCTTGTCAGCGCTGCACAAGGTCTCACCGGTGGTGACGTCCTTCATGCCGATCAAGGCCGCGATGTCACCAGCGCGTACTTCCTTGATCTCTTCGCGGGCGTTTGCGTGCATTTGCACCATACGACCCACGCGCTCTTTCTTGCCTTTAACCGAGTTGATCACGCCGTCGCCGGAGTTCAACACGCCCGAGTAAACACGGACGAAGGTCAAGGTACCCACGAATGGGTCAGTGGCAATTTTAAATGCCAGAGCGGAGAACGGTTCTGCGTCGTCTGCATGACGCTCCAGCTCGATAGTCTCGTCATCCGGGTCTGTACCCTTGATGGCAGGAATATCAACTGGTGCCGGCAGGTAGTCGATCACAGCATCGAGAACCAGGGGAACACCCTTGTTCTTGAACGAGGAACCGCAAACAGCCAAGACGATCTCACCAGCGATAGTACGCTGACGCAGAGCAGCCTTGATTTCCACGTTGGTGAGTTCTTCACCTTCGAGGTACTTGTTCATCAGCTCTTCGCTGGCTTCGGCCGCAGCTTCAACCATGTTGTTGCGCCATTCGTCAGCCAGCTCCTGCAGTTCAGCAGGGATAGACTTGCGAACAGGAACCATACCTTTGTCAGCGTCGTTCCAGTAAACAGCTTCCATGGTCAGCAGATCGATCTGGCCTTGGAAATTGTCTTCGGAACCGATAGCCAACTGGATTGGCACCGGAGTGTGACCCAGACGCTGCTTGATCTGAGCGATCACGCGCAGGAAGTTCGCACCAGCACGGTCCATCTTGTTTACGTAAACAAGACGTGGAACGCCGTATTTGTTGGCTTGACGCCATACGGTTTCCGACTGAGGCTCAACACCCGAGGTGCCGCAGAACACAACGACAGCGCCGTCGAGCACACGCAGGGAACGCTCAACTTCAATGGTGAAGTCCACGTGACCCGGAGTATCGATTACGTTGAAGCGGTGCTCATCTTTGTACTGCTTCTCGGAACCTTTCCAGAAGGCGGTAATAGCAGCAGAAGTAATGGTAATACCACGCTCCTGCTCCTGAACCATCCAGTCTGTGGTCGCGGCGCCATCATGCACCTCGCCCATCTTGTGACTTTTGCCGGTGTAAAACAGTACGCGCTCGGTGGTGGTGGTTTTACCAGCATCCACGTGAGCAACGATACCGATGTTACGATAACGGCTAATCGGAGTAGTACGAGCCATAAAGCCCTCGCAAAATTAGTGAAGCTAAGATTAGAAGCGGTAGTGCGAGAAAGCTTTGTTAGCTTCAGCCATACGGTGCACGTCTTCACGCTTCTTAACAGCAGCACCTTTACCTTCAGCAGCGTCCAACAGTTCGCCAGCCAAACGCAGGGCCATAGACTTCTCGCCGCGCTTACGGGCGAAGTCTACCAACCAGCGCATTGCCAGAGCGTTACGACGGGACGGACGAACTTCAACCGGAACCTGGTAAGTAGCACCGCCTACGCGGCGCGACTTCACTTCGACCAGCGGAGCGATGGCGTCGAGAGCTTTCTCGAAGATTTCCAGGGGGTCGCTGTTCTTGCGTTCTTTAACCTTTTCCAGCGCGCCATAAACGATACGTTCGGCAACGGCTTTCTTGCCGCTTTCCATCACGTGGTTCATGAACTTGGCCAGGATTTGGCTTCCGTATTTTGGATCGTCAAGCACTTCGCGCTTGGCTGCTACGCGTCTTCTTGGCATGGATAAGCCCTCAAACGGTCTTCAGGTTCGCTCGGAATTAGCACCCTTTCGGCACGGCTCCGACCTTACTCTTATCGACTCAGAAAATAAGATGATTCAGTTTTACAAAAAGCCGCTACTACTTAGGCTTCTTGGTACCGTACTTCGAACGACCCTGGTTACGACCTTTAACGCCGGAAGTATCCAAGGAGCCGCGTACGGTGTGGTAACGAACACCTGGCAAGTCTTTTACACGACCGCCGCGGATCAGTACCACGCTGTGCTCTTGCAGGTTGTGACCTTCACCACCGATGTACGAGGAAACCTCGAAACCGTTGGTCAGGCGCACACGGCATACTTTACGCAGTGCCGAGTTAGGTTTTTTCGGCGTAGTGGTATACACGCGAGTGCATACGCCACGACGTTGCGGGCAGTTCTGCAGCGCAGGCACGTCGGACTTCTCGACGATACGCTTACGCGGCTGACGTACCAGCTGGTTGATAGTTGCCATCTACTAGCTCCACTGTTGTCTTGCGACGCTATTGTCTTGCAAGAAAAGCAAAATGGCAGGAACGAATTCCCGCCAAATTTAGGGGTACAAGAGTCTAAAGAGGATCTTGCCCCCAGTCAAGGCAAGGCCCCGACATCCCCTCTCATCGAACCGGGGCAAAACTGCCTCGATCCGACGAATGGGGGCTGCCAGGGCCCAGACTTATTTATCGCAGAACTCAGTTACCGCTAGAGTTCAGCGCTTCGGTCAGTGCAGCTTCCACTTCACTGGCGCTCACGCGCAGCGGCTTGTCAGCATCACGGCGGCGCTTGCGCTCGCTGTGGTAAGCCAAACCGGTACCGGCTGGGATCAAACGACCCACAACCACGTTTTCTTTAAGGCCGCGCAGGTAATCGCGCTTGCCGGTTACCGCTGCTTCGGTCAGTACACGAGTGGTCTCCTGGAAGGAGGCCGCCGAGATGAACGACTCAGTGGACAACGACGCCTTCGTGATACCCAGCAGCACACGAGTGAATTTGGAAACGAATTTCTCGTCGCCAGCCAGACGCTCGTTCTCTACGAGTACGTGAGTCAATTCCATCTGGTCGCCCTTGATGAAACTGGAATCGCCGGATTCAGCGATCTCAACTTTACGCAGCATCTGACGCAGGATGGTCTCGATGTGCTTATCGTTGATTTTCACGCCTTGCAGGCGATAAACGTCCTGGATCTCGTTAACGATGTACTTGGCCAGCGCACTCACACCCAGCAGACGCAGGATGTCGTGTGGATCGCTAGGGCCGTCGGAGATAACTTCGCCGCGGTTTACCTGTTCGCCTTCGAAGACGTTCAGGTGACGCCACTTCGGAATCAGCTCTTCGTACGGATCGCTACCGTCGTTCGGGGTAATGACCAGACGACGCTTGCCTTTGGTCTCTTTACCGAACGCGATGGTGCCGCTGACCTCAGCCAGAATCGACGCTTCTTTCGGACGACGCGCTTCGAACAAGTCGGCAACACGCGGCAGACCACCGGTGATGTCACGGGTCTTCGAAGTTTCTTGCGGGATACGCGCGATAACATCACCGATCGCGATCTTCGCACCATCCGCTACACCGACCAGGGCGTTGGCTGGCAGGAAGTACTGAGCGATTACGTCAGTGCCTGGCAGCAACAGATCCTTGCCGTTGTCATCGACCATCTTCACGGCAGGACGGATGTCTTTACCGGCAGCTGGACGATCTTTCGCGTCGAGTACTTCAATGTTGGTCATACCGGTCAATTCGTCAGTCTGACGCTTGATCGTGATGCCTTCTTCCATGCCCACGTAGGTCACGGTACCTTTCATTTCGGTAACGATTGGGTGAGTGTGCGGATCCCACTTGGCCACGATTGCGCCAGCGTCGACCTTGTCACCTTCTTTGACCGAAATCACAGCACCGTACGGTAGCTTGTAACGCTCACGCTCACGACCGTAGTCATCAGCGATAGCCAGCTCACCGGAACGGGACACCGCAACCAGGCAACCATCCACTCGCTCAACGTGTTTCAGGTTGTGCAGACGGACGGTACCGCCATTCTTCACCTGAACGCTGTCGGCTGCGGAGGTCCGGCTTGCCGCACCACCGATGTGGAACGTACGCATGGTCAGCTGGGTACCCGGCTCACCGATGGACTGAGCAGCGATAACGCCGACCGCTTCACCGATGTTCACCTGGTGACCACGAGCCAAGTCACGGCCGTAGCACTTGGCGCAGATGCCGTAGCGGGTTTCGCAGCTGATCGGCGAGCGAACGATCACTTCGTCGATGCTGTTGAGTTCGATGAACTCGACCCACTTTTCATCCACCAGGGTGCCAGCAGGAACGATAACTTCCTCGGTACCTGGCTTGAATACGTCACGGGCAATGACTCGGCCCAGTACGCGTTCGCCCAACGGCTCTACAACGTCGCCGCCTTCGATGTGCGGAGTCATCAGCAGACCGTGCTCGGTACCGCAGTCAACTTCAGTCACAACCAAGTCTTGCGCAACGTCTACCAAACGACGAGTCAGGTAACCGGAGTTAGCGGTTTTCAACGCGGTATCCGCCAGACCTTTACGAGCACCGTGAGTCGAGATGAAGTACTGAAGTACGCTCAAACCTTCACGGAAGTTCGCAGTAATCGGCGTTTCGATGATGGAACCGTCCGGTTTGGCCATCAGGCCACGCATACCGGCGAGCTGACGGATCTGCGCGGCAGAACCCCGTGCGCCCGAGTCGGCCATCATGTACATCGAGTTGAACGACTCTTGATCGACTTCTACGCCATGACGGTCGATAACCTTCTCTTTCGAGAGGTTAGCCATCATCGCCTTCGACACTTCGTCGTTGGCCTTGGACCAAAGGTCGATCACTTTGTTGTACTTCTCACCCTGTGTTACCAGGCCCGAGGCGTACTGGCTTTCGATCTCTTTCACTTCATCGGTTGCAGCCGCGATGATGCGGGCTTTTTCATCAGGGATAACGAAGTCGTTAACGCCGATGGAAACGCCGGAGATGGTCGAATAAGCAAAACCGGTGTACATCAGCTGGTCAGCGAAGATCACGGTCTCTTTCAAACCAACCACGCGGTAGCACTGGTTGATCAGCTTGGAGATCGCCTTTTTCTTCATCGGCAGGTTGACGACGTCGTACGACAGACCTTTGGGCACAACTTGATACAACAGCGCACGGCCGACAGTGGTGTCGACAATACGAGTGCCGCTCACGCTGCCACCGTCACGGTCGTTGACGGTTTCGTTGATCCGCACTTTGACCTTGGCGTGCAGTGCGGCTTCGCCGGCACGGAACACACGGTCAACTTCTTGCAGGTCAGCGAACACACGACCTTCGCCTTTGGCGTTGATCGCTTCACGGGTCATGTAGTACAGACCCAATACAACGTCCTGCGACGGAACGATGATTGGCTCACCGTTGGCTGGCGACAGAATGTTGTTGGTCGACATCATCAACGCACGCGCTTCCAACTGGGCTTCCAGTGTCAGCGGTACGTGCACGGCCATTTGGTCGCCGTCGAAGTCGGCGTTGTACGCAGCACAGACCAGAGGGTGCAGCTGGATAGCCTTACCTTCGATCAGAACTGGTTCAAACGCCTGGATACCCAGACGGTGAAGGGTCGGTGCACGGTTGAGGAGAACCGGGTGTTCGCGAATCACTTCAGCGAGAACGTCCCAAACCTCTGGCAGTTCGCGCTCGACCATTTTCTTGGCCGCTTTGATGGTGGTCGCAAGACCGCGCATTTCCAGCTTGCCGAAGATGAATGGCTTGAACAGCTCAAGTGCCATCTTCTTAGGCAGACCGCACTGGTGCAGACGCAGGGTCGGGCCTACGGTAATTACCGAACGACCGGAGTAGTCAACGCGCTTACCGAGCAAGTTCTGACGGAAACGACCTTGCTTACCCTTGATCATGTCAGCCAGGGATTTCAGAGGACGCTTGTTGGAACCGGTAATGGCACGACCACGACGACCGTTGTCGAGCAAGGCATCGACTGCTTCTTGCAACATACGCTTTTCGTTGCGCACGATGATGTCCGGAGCGGACAGATCGAGCAGGCGCTTCAAGCGGTTGTTACGGTTGATCACGCGGCGGTACAGGTCGTTGAGGTCGGACGTCGCGAAACGACCACCGTCCAACGGTACCAGCGGACGCAGGTCTGGCGGCAGAACCGGCAGAACGGTCAGCACCATCCACTCTGGCAAGTTGCCGGAACCCTGGAAGGCTTCCATCAACTTCAGACGCTTGGACAGCTTTTTGATTTTGGTTTCGGAGTTGGTTTGCGGAATTTCTTCACGCAGACGGCCAATCTCGTGCTCCAGGTCGATAGCGTGCAGCAGTTCACGGACAGCCTCAGCACCCATGCGGGCATCGAAATCGTCGCCGAACTCTTCCAGCGCTTCGAAGTACTGCTCGTCGTTCAGCAGCTGACCTTTTTCAAGGGTGGTCATGCCCGGGTCGATAACGACGTAGCTCTCGAAGTAGAGAACGCGTTCGATATCACGCAGGGTCATGTCCATCAGCAAGCCGATACGGGACGGCAGCGATTTCAGGAACCAGATGTGCGCAACCGGCGAAGCCAGTTCGATGTGCGCCATACGCTCACGACGAACCTTGGCCAGTGCAACTTCAACGCCGCACTTCTCGCAGATCACACCACGGTGCTTCAAGCGCTTGTACTTACCGCACAGGCACTCGTAATCCTTAACCGGGCCAAAGATCTTGGCGCAGAACAGGCCGTCACGTTCAGGTTTGAACGTACGGTAGTTAATGGTTTCCGGTTTTTTAACTTCACCGAACGACCACGAACGGATCATCTCAGGCGATGCCAATCCAATACGGATGGCGTCGAACTCTTCGACTTGACCCTGGTTTTTCAGCAAATTCAGTAGGTCTTTCAAGGCCTTTCCTCCTGGCGGAGCAGAGAGCGGGCTAAACAGCCCCGCTCTCGATTCGCGTCACGTGTTATTCGGTTTCCAGATCGATATCGATGCCGAGGGAACGAATTTCTTTGATCAACACGTTGAAAGACTCGGGCATGCCCGGCTCCATACGGTGATCGCCGTCCACGATGTTTTTGTACATCTTGGTCCGACCGTTCACATCGTCCGACTTCACTGTGAGCATTTCTTGCAGAGTGTAAGCAGCACCGTATGCTTCCAGTGCCCAGACCTCCATCTCCCCGAAACGCTGACCACCGAACTGAGCCTTACCACCCAGCGGCTGCTGGGTAACCAGGCTGTACGAACCGGTAGAACGAGCGTGCATCTTGTCGTCTACCAAGTGGTTCAGCTTCAGCATGTACATGTAGCCAACAGTAACCGGACGCTCAAACTTGTTGCCGGTACGGCCGTCGAACAGCTGCATCTGGCCGCTTTCTGGCAGGTCTGCCAGTTTCAGCATGGCCTTAATTTCGCTTTCCTTGGCACCGTCGAACACCGGGGTAGCCATTGGAACGCCGCCGCGCAGGTTCTTCGCCAGATCCAGGATTTCCTGGTCAGTGAAGGTATCCAGCTCTTCGTTGCGACCGCCGATCTCGTTGTAGATCTCGTGCAGGAACTTACGCAGGTCTGCGACCTTGCGCTGCTCTTCGATCATGCGGTTGATCTTCTCGCCCAGACCTTTGGCCGCGAGGCCCAGGTGGGTTTCAAGGATCTGACCAACGTTCATACGCGAAGGTACACCCAACGGGTTGAGGACCACGTCCACCGGAGTGCCATTGGCATCGTGCGGCATGTCTTCAACCGGCATGATAACGGACACCACACCTTTGTTACCGTGACGACCGGCCATCTTGTCGCCCGGCTGGATGCGACGACGGATTGCCAGGTAAACCTTGACGATTTTCAGCACGCCTGGAGCCAGGTCATCGCCTTGCTGCAGTTTGCGCTTCTTGTCTTCGAACTTGTCGTCCAGCAGACGGCGACGATCAACGATGTAAGCCTGGGCTTTCTCGAGCTGCTCGTTCAGAGCATCTTCAGCCATGCGCAGTTTGAACCACTGGCCATGCTCGAGACCGTCGAGGATTTCGTCGGTGATGTCCTGACCTTTCTTCAGACCTGCGCCGCCTTCAGCCTTGTGGCCTACCAGAGCGGAACGCAGACGTTCGAAGGTCGCGCCTTCAACGATACGGAACTCTTCGTTCAGGTCCTTGCGGATCTCGTCGAGCTGGGTCTTCTCGATGGACAGTGCGCGAGCATCACGCTCAACGCCGTCACGGGTGAAGACCTGTACGTCGATGACGGTGCCCTTGGTACCGGTAGGTACACGCAGGGAGGTGTCTTTAACGTCGCTGGCTTTTTCACCGAAGATGGCACGCAACAGCTTCTCTTCCGGAGTCAGTTGGGTCTCGCCTTTCGGAGTGACCTTACCGACCAGGATGTCGCCTGCGCCAACTTCAGCACCTACATAAACGATACCGGCTTCGTCCAGCTTGTTCAGTGCAGCTTCACCCACGTTCGGGATGTCTGCAGTGATCTCTTCTGGCCCAAGCTTGGTGTCACGTGCCACACAGGTCAGTTCCTGAATGTGGATCGTGGTGAAGCGATCTTCCTGAACCACACGCTCGGACAGGCAGATGGAGTCTTCGAAGTTGTAACCGTTCCAGGCCATGAACGCGATGCGCATGTTCTGACCCAGTGCCAGCTCGCCCATATCGGTGGAAGGACCGTCTGCCATGATGTCGCTGCGCTGAACCCGATCACCCTTGCTCACCAGCGGACGCTGGTTGATGCAGGTGTTCTGGTTGGAGCGGGTATACTTGGTCAAGTTGTAGATGTCGACACCGGCTTCGCCAGTTTCAACTTCGTCATCGGCAACACGAACCACAATACGGCTGGCATCAACAGAGTCGATCACGCCGCCACGACGAGCCACGACGCATACGCCGGAGTCACGGGCTACGTTACGCTCCATGCCGGTACCTACCAGCGGCTTGTCAGCACGCAGGGTGGGTACAGCTTGACGCTGCATGTTGGAACCCATCAACGCACGGTTGGCGTCATCGTGTTCCAGGAACGGGATCAGCGACGCTGCAACCGAAACTACCTGCTTCGGCGATACGTCCATCAAGGTGACGTCTTCCGGCGCCTTAACGGTGAACTCGTTCAAGTGACGAACAGCTACCAGCTCGTCGATCAGCATTTTCTTGTCGTTCATCGTGGCCGAAGCTTGAGCGATCACGTGATCAGCTTCTTCGATGGCGGACAGGAACACGATCTCGTCGGTGACCAGAGCGTCTTTCACCACACGGTACGGGCTCTCGAGGAAGCCGTACTGGTTGGTGCGCGCATAGGCAGCCAGGGAGTTGATCAGACCGATGTTCGGACCTTCCGGCGTTTCGATCGGGCAAACACGACCGTAGTGCGTCGGGTGTACGTCACGAACTTCAAAGCCCGCACGCTCACGCGTCAGACCGCCCGGGCCCAGTGCAGATACACGGCGCTTGTGGGTGATCTCGGAGAGCGGGTTGTTCTGGTCCATGAACTGCGAGAGCTGGCTGGAACCGAAGAACTCTTTCACCGCCGCAGCGACTGGCTTGGCGTTGATCAGGTCTTGCGGCATCAGGCCTTCGCTTTCGGCCATCGACAGACGCTCTTTGACCGCGCGCTCAACACGCACCAGGCCAACGCGGAACTGGTTCTCGGCCATTTCGCCGACACAGCGAACACGACGGTTACCCAGGTGGTCGATGTCATCGACGATGCCTTTGCCGTTACGGATGTCGACCAGAGTCTTCAGGACCGCAACGATGTCTTCTTTGCACAACACGCCCGAACCTTCGATCTCGGTACGACCGATACGACGGTTGAACTTCATCCGGCCGACCGCAGACAGGTCATAGCGCTCAGGGCTGAAGAACAGGTTGTTGAACAGAGTCTCGGCAGCGTCTTTGGTTGGAGGCTCGCCAGGACGCATCATGCGATAGATCTCGACCAGCGCTTCCAATTGGTTGCTGGTGGAGTCGATCTTCAAGGTGTCGGAGACAAACGGACCGCAGTCGATGTCGTTGGTGTAAAGGGTCTCGATGCGGACAACCTGAGCCTTGGCGATTTTGGCCAGGATCTCGGTATTCAGCTCGGTGTTGCACTCAGCCAGGATTTCGCCTGTAGCCGGGTGAACGATGACCTTGGCGGTGGTGCGGCCCAGGACGTATTCCAGAGGAACGTCCAGCGACTTGATACCGGCTTTTTCGATCTGGTTGATGTGGCGCGCAGTAATACGACGACCCGCTTCAACAATGACCTTGCCCTTCTCATCCTGGATGTCCAGGACGGCAATTTCACCACGCAGACGCGATGCGATCAGTTCCAGGCTGAGGGTTTCACCCTTCAGGCTGAATACGTTGGTGGTGTAGAAGGCATCCAGCACTTGTTCAGTGGTATAGCCGAGCGCGCGCAGCAGTACCGAGGCCGGCAGCTTACGACGACGGTCGATACGCACAAACACGCAGTCTTTCGGGTCGAACTCGAAGTCCAACCACGAACCACGGTACGGAATGATCCGCGCGGAGTACAGGAGCTTACCGGAGCTGTGCGTCTTGCCGCGGTCGTGGTCAAAGAACACGCCCGGGGAACGGTGCAGCTGGGAAACGATTACACGCTCGGTACCGTTGATAACGAAGGTACCGTTTTCAGTCATCAGTGGGATTTCGCCCATGTAGACTTCTTGCTCTTTGATGTCCTTGATCGCTTTGTTCGACGATTCTTTGTCGAAAATGATCAGGCGGACTTTTACCCGCAAAGGTACGGCGTACGTGACACCGCGCAACACGCATTCTTTGACATCAAATGCCGGTTCGCCCAGGCGATAACCGACGTACTCCAGCGCAGCATTGCCGGAGTAGCTGATGATCGGGAAAACGGATTTGAAGGCCGCATGCAGGCCCACGTCGCGGAACTGATCTTTAGTCGCTCCCGCCTGCAAGAATTCACGATACGAATCCAGCTGGATAGCCAGAAGGTACGGGACATCCATGACGTCCGGCAACTTGCTAAAGTCCTTGCGGATACGTTTTTTCTCAGTATATGAGTAAGCCATCAGCGTTCCCCAGCTTGGTCACCTGCTTGTTTGGCCCTCCCGACGGGAGCAGCCAGAAAATCTTGCAAACCCCATGGTTTGCACCACCGCATCGGGTGGCTACAGCGCGTTAATGGCGGCGACCGAGTCGACAGCCAAGAACGGAAAAAGGCCGGTGGCAAGAGCCACCAGCCATCAGCCTTCAGCTTGACGCGTGGGCTGGAGACGCAAGGTCGATGCTTACTTCAGCTCGACTTTAGCGCCTGCTTCTTCCAGAGTAGCTTTGGCTTTGTCGGCGGCGTCTTTCGACACTGCTTCCAGAACCTGGGCAGGAGCGCCGTCAACTACAGCCTTGGCTTCTTTCAGGCCCAGACCGGTCAGTTCACGTACTGCCTTGATCACGTTTACTTTCTTCTCGCCAGCTTCCAGCAGCATAACGTTGAATTCGGTTTGCTCTTCAGCAGCAACAGCAGCAACAGCTGGACCAGCGGAAGCAGCGGCAGCGGAAACGCCGAATTTTTCTTCGAAAGCTTTGATCAGCTCAACAACCTGCAGAACCGACATTTCAGCTACGGCGTTGAGGATATCGTCTTGGGAGATAGACATTGCTGTATTTCCTGAATTGGGGGACGGCCTACGCGGCCATCGAAATAAACAAAAATACGCGAGAGAACTTGCTCAGCTTTAGGCTGCGGCAGCTTCTTTTTGCTCGCGAACTGCGGCCAGAGTACGAGCCAACTTGCTGGTAGCGCCTTGAATCACGCTCATCAGCTGAGAAATAGCTTCGTTACGGGTCGGCAGTGTTGCCAGTACGTCGATTTGGTTAGCTGCGAGGAACTTGCCCTCGAACGCAGCTGCCTTGATCTCGAACTTGTCCTGACCCTTTGCGAACTCTTTGAACAAACGGGCAGCAGCACCCGGATGATCGGTGGAGAAAGCAATCAGGGTCGGGCCTGTGAACACGTCGTTGAGAACACTGTATTCAGTGTCAGCAACAGCGCGCTTAAGCAGAGTGTTACGCACAACACGTACGTATACGCCAGCTTCACGAGCCTCTTTACGGAGTCCGGTCATAGCGCTTACTGTCACACCACGGGCATCAGCCACGACAGCGGACAGAGCAGCTTTGGCAGCCTCGTTGACTTCAGCGACGATGGCCTTCTTGTCTTCGAGATTAATTGCCACGGGTTTAACTCCTGCTTGTTACCGTTTCATCTGGCCGGAGCCGGATGTCGTTTTGGTGTCTGATTCGGTAAGGAACCGGGAGCACCATCTGCGTAGGCTTGTGGTTTAAGACTTGCGTCGCCTACGGTCTTGGATAGCCCCCGCCAGGCAGGGACCCCAATTTTTCAATTGGCGCAATCGCTCGCGCCAATCTGTGTCTTATACGTCCAGCGAGCCTTGGTCGATGACCAGACCTGGGCCCATAGTGGTGCTCAGGGTAACGCGCTTGACGTAGATACCTTTCGAGGAAGCAGGCTTGATACGCTTCAAATCAGCGATCAGGGCTTCAACGTTTTCCTTCAGCTTGACGGCATCAAAGCCGACTTTGCCAACGGAGGTGTGAATGATGCCGTTTTTGTCGGTGCGATAACGAACCTGACCAGCCTTGGCGTTTTTAACCGCGGTAGCTACGTCTGGCGTTACGGTGCCGACTTTAGGGTTAGGCATCAGGCCACGCGGACCGAGGATCTGACCCAACTGACCTACAACGCGCATTGCATCCGGGGAAGCAATAACTACGTCATAGTTCAGGTCGCCGCCTTTCATTTCGGCAGCCAGGTCGTCCATGCCAACGCGATCAGCGCCGGCGGCCAGAGCAGCTTCAGCTGCCGGGCCTTGGGTGAAGACAGCTACACGTACAGTCTTGCCAGTACCGTGTGGCAGCACAGTTGCGCTACGAACGACCTGGTCGGATTTACGTGGGTCAACACCCAGATTTACAGCAACGTCAACGGACTCGCTGAACTTGACAGTCGACAGCTCGGTCAGCAGGGCAGCAGCGTCTACAAAATTGTAGGCCTTGCCCGCTTCGATTTTGCCGGCGATAGCCTTTTGGCGCTTGGTCAGCTTAGCCATTACACACCCTCCACGTTAAGGCCCATGCTACGAGCAGAACCGGCGATGGTACGCACGGCTGCATCCATATCAGCTGCAGTCAGATCCGCGTTTTTGGTTTTCGCGATTTCTTCCAGCTGAGCACGAGTCACGGTGCCAACCTTAACGGTGTTCGGACGAGCGGAACCGCTAGTCAGACCAGCAGCTTTCTTCAGCAAAACCGAAGCCGGGGTCGACTTGGTTTCGAAAGTGAAGCTACGGTCGCTGTATACAGTGATGATCACTGGAGTCGGCAGACCTGGCTCAATACCCTGAGTACGGGCGTTGAAGGCCTTGCAGAATTCCATGATATTCACGCCGTGCTGACCCAGAGCTGGACCGACGGGTGGGCTAGGGTTGGCCTGAGCGGCCTTCACTTGCAGCTTGATGTAAGCGGTAATCTTCTTGGCCATGAGGCACTCCAATTACGGGTTCGAACGCCTCTAAAGGCTCCCCGGTTACTTGCGCGTTTATCCCAGTGACGACAAAACCCCACAGCCTAGGCTGCGGGGTTGGGATGCTTGCTCAGCTAGACCTTCTCGACCTGGCTGAACTCCAGCTCTACCGGAGTAGAACGACCGAAAATGAGCACTGCCACTTGGATGCGGCTCTTTTCGTAGTTAACTTCTTCGACAGTACCGTTGAAATCAGCAAACGGACCATCTGTGACACGAACAACCTCACCCGGCTCGAAAAGCGTCTTCGGCTTAGGCTTGTCACTACCATCAGCAACACGACGCAGAATTGCTTCTGCCTCTTTATCGGTGATAGGAGCAGGCTTATCAGCGGTACCGCCAATGAAACCCATGACACGAGGAGTGTCCTTGACCAAGTGCCAAGTACCTTCATTCATGTCCATCTGTACCAGCACGTAGCCAGGGAAGAACTTGCGTTCGCTTTTGCGCTTCTGACCATTCCGCATTTCAACCACTTCTTCAGTGGGAACCAGAATTTCGCCGAAGCCATCTTCCATACCTGCCAGCTTTACGCGCTCCAGCAAAGAGCGCATAACATGCTTCTCGTAACCCGAGTAAGCATGCACAACGTACCAACGCTTAGCCACGGGACACCCTTAGCCAACAATCAAGGAAACAAGCCAGCCGAGCAGGGAATCAAGCCCCCACAACAGCAACGCCATAACCAGAACAACAGCCACAACAATCAACGTGGTCTGCGTGGTTTCTTGGCGAGTCGGCCAAACGACTTTACGTATTTCGGTGCGAGCTTCCTTTACCAGTACCGCGAAAGACTTACCCTTGGCAGTCTGCAGGCCAACAAAAACAGCCACAGCAGCAAGGGCAAGCAAAGCGAGCACACGGTACAGGATCGGCGAAGCAGAATAGTACTGATTGCCAACAACGCCTACGACCACCAAGGCGACTACGGCGAGCCACTTGACTAAATCGAAACGAGAGCTTTGAGCTTCAGCCTTAGGAGTCATCTATGAAGATCCTGTGAAAAGAAAGCCAGACACACCACGTGAATCTGGCAGGTCAGGAGGGAATCGAACCCCCAACCTACGGTTTTGGAGACCGTCGCTCTGCCAATTGAGCTACTGACCTAAAACAAAATCAGGCCGACCATTATGCAGGCCTGAAAAAGACTTTACAACAACCAACCTCTAGAGGCTTGAAATCACCTGACAACACCAGGCAAAACACCATCAAGCCGAGATTAGCTGTTAAAACAAAGGCAGATATTTTCATATCTGCCTTGTTATATGGAGCTCTTGAGCGGATTTGAACCGCTGACCTCACCCTTACCAAGGGTGTGCTCTACCAACTGAGCTACAAGAGCAAAATACCTTGCACAACCTGCAAACTTGGAGCGGGTAGCGGGAATCGAACCCGCATCATCAGCTTGGAAGGCTGAGGTTCTACCACTAAACTATACCCGCGGAGCTTGCAGCTCACGCTAAAAATGGTGGAGGGGGAAGGATTCGAACCTTCGAAGTCGTAGACGTCAGATTTACAGTCTGATCCCTTTGGCCGCTCGGGAACCCCTCCTAAGCGAGCCGGCATTCTACATCACGCCGGCCTTCTGTCAAGCATTTTCTCATTAAAAATATGAGGTTAGCTGCGTTGACCTTCGCATCGCACTGCTGACCCAGAAGGTCTTCACTGCGAAGCGGGCGCCATTCTATGCAAACTATTCGAGAGTTGCAACGCCTTCGCACAACATTATCTTATGTTTTAACTCATTGAATTCCTTAGCAAGGCTTTCAAAGGGCAGATCGTCAGCAAGGCGTCGACTTTCAGGGGCAACCCGAAGCCAGTAGCCGGAAGCATCAGCAGTATTCAGCAATTGGACCCTGACCTTTATATCCAGGCTTGTGAGGCGCTGCTCAACGAGCCGCGCCTGGCGTTGATCCGCAAATCCGCCGATGTACAGGCACGTATTTTGTGCCTCAGGCGCTCGTGCTCGCTCCCTGCGCATTACCGTGTCAGAGGACTCACTCAATAGACGAATGTCCTGCTGCGACCCCTTGTAGAGACTTAGAGGCGTGACATCTTTAGCGCGCAACGGTGCTTCTTGCTGATGCCAAATGTAGTAGAAGGCGTTGAGAACAAGTAAAAGTAAAAAAAGCCAACGCATAATCACCTCAGGACAAAGGGCACGCCATCGCCAAACCGACAAAAACCAGATCAGGAACGAGCCGGGCCTGTGGCACCGCATCCGATATCAGATCAGCATCCCCGCCAGTCAGGAACACAGTGAAGTCATCACCCCAGTAGCTCCGCGCCAGCTCCAATTGAGTTAGTACAAACCCTCTCAACATCAACGTACAGCCACGCTCTACAGCCTCCACAGTCGTACGACCTGGCAAGAGATACTCCAGCGCTCTTTCAGCAGCAGCGTCGTCGTAACGAATCTTGCGCGTATGAGTACGCAGTTGGCTGCGCATCAGAGGCATGCCTGGACATATAAAGCCGCCCAGATGCTCACCATCAGCCGTAATAAAATCCGCCGTTGCTGCGGTGCCAAAATCGAGCACCAGGCAAGCGCCGCGCGCCAGCTTGAATCCACCAAGCATCGCTAACCAGCGATCAAGACCCAGACGCTCGAAATCTTCGTAGCCGTTACGCACTCCGGCCATTTCTCGCGCGGGACCAGCGCAGGCAACAACAACGCCGAAAGCCTCATACAGAGCCGTAACTAATTTGCTTGTTTCCTCCAGGGCACGAACGCTTACCAATCGGCAGCGTGTCAGCAACAACCCGGGGACCGCGACAAGGCTTTCAATCAACGCCAGATCCGAACCAACAACCCCCTCCGCCGAGACACTCGCCCTATCCGAATCAAGCACTCGCCATTTAATAAAGCTATTCCCGCAGTCGAGCTCAAGAATCATCACGCAGCCTCAGGCTTAACTCACCACCACTGTATATTTTCTCAACGCCATCGACACTCAGGCGCAACGCTCCCTGACGATCTACACCCAATACAACCCCGTCAACCTGGTTAACGCCGGCAATGAGGGATACTGACCGCCCCTGCCATGCGTGATTTTGCTCCCACTCTTCTTGGAGCGCGACAAAACCGTGTGCCCCGTGTTGATCAAGGTAGCTTTGCAACTGCAGGCCCAATCGCGCCGCCAGAGCGTTGCGATCGACAGAAGAGCCCGTCTCGAGCTGCACGGAAGTCCATAGCTGATCGACCTCGTCAGCTCTCTGCATATTGACGTTGATACCAATTCCGAGAACAACGTGACAGATATCAGCAGGGTCTCCTACCAACTCCAGCAAAATCCCGGCAATCTTCTTCTGCCCTACCAAGACATCGTTTGGCCACTTCAGTGCCGCCCCCTGCACACCTGACTCGCGCAAGGCCTGCATGACTGCCAGGCCCACCACCAGGCTCAGGCCCTCCAACTGCCGCAGACCAGCCTCGATGCGCAATACGAGGCTGTAATACACATTCTGTGCAAACGGGCTGACCCACTTTCGCCCCCTCCTGCCTCTTCCAGCCGTTTGCTGCTCCGCAAGCACCAAGAACGGAGCCGCGCACCCTGCATTAACAAGACGCAAGGCTTCGGCATTCGTGGAATCAATGGAGTCAGAGATATGAACGGGCCACGCCAAGGAAGGTGCATTAAGCGCAATGTCCTCAGCACTCAAGAAAACCAGCGGTGACGCCAATTGATACCCTTTGCCACGAACCTTGTGGATGGGCAGATTCAATTCAGCCTCAAGGTGCTGGAGCTGCTTCCAGACAGCGCTGCGACTGACGCCCAGGGCGGCGCCAAGTGCTTCTCCGGAATGGAATCGGCCATCTTTCAGAAGTTTTAACAACGTCAGCATTCAGGTATCGCCTCACAATGAGGCACGCATGATAGCCATGCGCAGAGTCATTGCATAGAAAGGCCGAGCGTTAGCACTGAAGGCTGCCGAGATGAGCCTCTTCGAACTTTCCAACCGCCCAAAACAAAACCCCTGTTTGCGTTAGCAAACAGGGGTTTCGGAATTTAATCTTGACGATGACCTACTCTCACATGGGGAAACCCCACACTACCATCGGCGATGCATCGTTTCAC
>NZ_CAXAOJ010000017.1:0-102040 GCF_963970945.1 Pseudomonas sp. RA_5y_Pfl1_P24
ACGCAATGACCTTACGCAGCAAGAAGATCGACTTGGTGTATCAGGAGGTCTGGGGCTTGTTGCTTGCCTACAACGTGATTCGCCGCGAAGCGAGTCAAGCCGCAATGGCTTTTGGTCGAGCGCCGTCGGATATCCGGTTCAAGCCAGCCTACCAATACATCGCCGTTCAGTTGATCGTGATGGCAGCGGCTAACCCAATTTCAGCAACGGGAAGACGATTGGCTGAGCTAAGGGCGGGTGTTGGAGGGATGTTTCTGAACCACCGTCCAAGGCCTTCGAGACCCAGGACGGTGAAGGTATCAAAGACCCGGTTTCCGGTGGATCGTAAGGCTGCTCCGCTTAAGTGAACAGCATTACACCTCACGGTGGGTTTTTTTTCGGCTCGTCAAACTGAATGGTGCGATTCGTATCCTCGGCTGGCATTTCAATCTTTGCGCTGGCCGGCTCATCCATCCGTTGATCGCGCTTGTACCTGCGAGCGGCTTCCTGTTCCAGCGCCACATGCTGTCTTGCCATGGCCAACATGTTTTCCAATACAGGAATATGTATTTTCATCCTCGACCCAATCTGAGTAGGTTGCACCATTTTATGTGGGAGTTTGAGTCGAAACGGTTCCAGACATTTCCTCCGCGAGTGTCCCCGGCAACGGCGTGAGCTGCCGCGCCACACGTTACACCGCCCGCTCCGTTGCTGGTTGTCGGTTTGAATCAACATGAAAAAACCGCCCGATAGAGGCGGTTTTTTGAGGGAGCGCGAATTAAACGCCGACTTTGCCTGAGCCCTGTGTCTGCGGCATTTGGATTTGGCCCTGACTGCCCGCCTGACCATCTTGTGCGCCTTGATCGCCTTGCGCGCCCTGGGCACCCTGAGACTTTTGTGCCAGCAGCTTCTCCAGCAGTTTCATCAGTTCATCGAGGCCACCTCCGCCCTCGCTACCCTGACCGCCTTTAGCACCTTGTGCCTGCATGTCTTTGATTTTGTTTTGAACGTCTCGAATCTGCTGATCGAGGCCTTGGTTTGATTGGGCGCCCCCGGCAACATTGGCACCAGGGCCCATGCTCCCTACGCCCGACACTCCGTTTATACCCACCATATATGCTCACTCCAGACTAATGAAAAAATGGGCCGATCAGCATTGCCAATCAGCCCATAATCTGTGGTGAGCGCGCCAGACTGGTTCCGGCCGGCTGAACGCCTGACAGGCGTTAAATCATTAATCGGTACGTAAAATGGAGCTTTCCCACAGCGCTGAAAACAGCGTTCACTGCTGCAATTGCGGGGTTTCTTGCCCCATGCATCGCACGGCCTGCTTCTTGTTGTTCACCAGCACACCGCTGAGGCCTTTCTGCTCGGTGTCGAACATCACCAGCACGCCATCCACGCATTGCGCCACTTGCGCGGCCGGGGTCAGGGAGATCTTGTAGTCCTCGCCGGGCACGGTCTTGAGCATGGTGAAATCGCTGAGCAGCAGCGCATCTTCGGGTTTGGCAAAGTGCAGGTAACCGTAGAACCACAGGCAACCGACGGTACCGATGATAGTGCCAATACCGGTGAGGATCAGCGGGATCATATTGCGTTCTTCGCTCATTGCGGGCTCTCTGATGAATCCACTTTTGGAGTGGGATAGTTCGGAATTTCGCCCAGGCGGCGTAGGCCGTTGAAGTGCCGCGGGTCGTCCAGGTAGCGCAGCATCACGGTTTGCCAGGTTTTGTCGGCAAAGGTTTGCACATGGCCGCCCCGGGTTAACTGCAGCACCCTTGGCGGCGGCGCGGCCTGGTACAGGCGGATGCCATTGGCCACTGGCACAACCGGGTCATCCAGACTGTGAAACAACAGTTTCGGCACACCCGTCAACTGAGGCATGGCGCGGATAGCACTGTCGGCGTCCGGTACCAGCCAGGACAGGGGCACTTGAAACGGCCATGTTAACCAGGAGGTACTTAGGGCGAATTGTCCTACGTCACGATAACTGGCGGGCACGCCGTCCAGCACCAGCGCCTTGAGCCGGGATTGGCGTTCCGGGTGGGCTGCCAGGTAGTGAACCGCCAGCGCGCCACCCAGGCTTTGGCCCAGAACGATCAGCGGCTGGCCCTGGGTTTCGGGTGCCTTGTCGATCCAGCGGAACGCCGCATCAACATCCTGATAGACCGCGGGTAAAGATGGCTTGCCTTCCGACAGCCCATAACCGCGATAGTCCAGCAGCAGCACTTGGTAACCCTGCTCAGGCAACCACCAACTGCCGCCCAGGTGCCAGGCCAGGTTGCCGCCGTTGCCGTGCAAATGCAGCACCGTACCCTTGAGCGGCACACCGGGCTTGGCCGGTAGCCACCAGGCGTGCAGCTTCACGCCGTCGGCGGTGGTCAAGGTGACGTCGCGGTATTGCAGGTGGGCTTTTTCCGGTGTGAAAGGCAGGCCGGGCTCGGGGTAGAACAGCAGGGAGCTGCAGCCGTTCAAAGTGAGTAGCAGGCACAAAATGCCGAGGATTCTCATCCGTTGAAGCCTCGCTGGAAGGTTGTACTCATTTCTCAAGAACAAATGAGATCAAATGTGGGTGCTGGGTTGCCTGCGATAACGGTGTATCAGTCACAGGTGTTTTCACTGAATGACCGCCATCGCAGGCAACCCAGCTCGCACATGTCTGGTGCGGTTTCTTCAAAGGATATTCGAATAATCCGCCTCAATCCGATCCAGGCTCAAATGGTTGAGGAAGTTGGAAAAGCACATCCATGCCGCCAGTGCATTCATGTCGCGGAACTGCTCCGGCAGGTACTTGGGCGGCACCACGAGGCCTTCGTCGACCAGCTGACGCAGGGTGCGCATGTCTTCCAGGGTGGTCTTGCCGCAGAACAGCAGCGGCACTTGCTCCAGCTTGCCTTTACGCACGGCGAGCTGAATGTAGTTGTAGACCATGATAAAGCCCTTGAGGTAGGACAGATCCTTGGTAAACGGCAGACCGTTCGGCACCGAGCCACGGAATACGCGACTGGCGTTGCCATAGCTTTCGCCCATCTCAAAGCCTTGCTCGCGGAAGAACTCAAACACCTGCAGGAAGTCGGCGCCCTCCTCCACCATGTGAATGGCACGGGTGCGGTTGGTCAGTTTGCGCAGGCGGCTCGGGTAGGAGGCAAAGGTGATGATTTCCATCAGGATCGCCAGGCCTTCCTGGGTCACGGTGGAGGACGGCGGGCCCTTGGAGAGGAACGTGCAGATCGGTTGGTTCTGCCCGTTTAGCGTGGTGCCAACATGCACCAGGCCTTCATGCACTTCCAGGGCCCGCACGTCGCGGTCATTGAACATCGCGTCGGCGCGGATCTTGATGTAGTCGGCGCCCGCCGCGGCGTCAGCGACAATACCGTCGGACTCAAACACGCGAATAGTCTCTTCGGCCTCGCCAAATACCTTGTTCAGGCGTGTTTGCAGCAGCGCCACGGCGTCCTTGGCGGTGAGGGTCTTGGCTTCATCCTTCAAATCGCCACGGCCGTCGATGTTGTTCAGATAGTCAGAAAGCATCAGGCCCAGGTCCGCCAGGGTAGGGTCGCCCGCGTGGAACGCATCGGAGGCGGCGCCGTACAGTTCCTGGGATATCAGGCCGAAATCCTCGGTACCGCGCGCTTCAAGCATGCGCACCACCATGCGATATTCCCGGCACATGCGGCGCATGATCTGCCCCACGGGGCTGAACTGGCCGAGGCGACGGGTAATGTCGCGCTCGATGTTCTGAAACTCCAGCTTTACCGCGCTGGAGTCGAACGTCAGTGGCCGATTCAGGTAATAGTCGCGGTCCACGGCGGGCATTTCCTTGCCCTTGGCCTTGAGGAATCCCTGACGAATGTTGTCGTCCCACTTCACGGCGTCGAGGACGCGAATCGGTGTCTGCGCCAGCACAATGCGATCAGACAAGGTGCGTATCGTCTGCTGGTAATCGTCCACCCGGTGCTTCCTCTTTAAACGTTATTTGCCCGTGCGCTGGTAGCGCACGGCTTCCACGAATACATCGGCGTTGGCCGGGTCATCCAGGTAGGCAAACACTTGGTCCATGGGGCTGTCGACCACTACGCCATCGCCTTCGACGGTTTCCACAGTACTGCCGTGCAACGTCTTTTGGCCTATCGCTTGGTGGATCTGCTCAAGGTCCAGGTTATAGACCACCAATTCATGTTTTTCGCCGCTCTTACCCTCAAAGTCAAACCCCGCCAGGATGAAATGCCCGCCCAGTTTGGCCGGCAACGGCGCCGACAAGTACCAGCGGCTACCATGCCGGGACACAGTAAACAGGTACTCATCACGCAGGCCCGGCTTGGCTGTAGGGTAGCTCACGGCTTTATAACGGTGGTCACCCACGCGAGTGATGTGCAGGTTGAGCGGCTCGCCCCAGGCGTTTTTGCTCGACCATTTCCCCAGCAGGGCCGGCGGCGCGGCCTCATGGGCCGGCAGCGGGTCCTTGAATGTCACCAGGCAACCGCTGAGCAGCAGGAACGACAAGGCAATTACCGCGATTCGCCAGGCTTTCATCGTGTACTCCACTGAATATCGTGCATGGCACCCGTTTATGTGGGAGCTGGCTTGCCTGCAATGGCATCAACCAACCGTGCCTGATTTACCGAGTTGTCTGCAGCGCAGGCAAGCCAGCGCCCACATAAAGCAGCGTCGACTTATGACTACACCGAGGCCAACACCAAATGCATGTAACGCTTGAGAATTTCAAGCATCTCTTCACCGGTCAGAGGCTCTGCGCCGCTCAGCAGGCCCTGATATTCCATCCGACTGATTATCGCCGTCAACACTTTGGCATCCTGTTGCGGCTCGCGGGAGCCCAGTACCTGGAAAAACTGCTCAGTGCCCTGCAACAGAATCTGCTGATGGGAACGCACCAGCTCTGCCAGCCGCGGATTCAGCAGCGCTTCCTGGCGAAAGGCCTGCTCGGCCATCAGGTGCTCACGGCGGTTGGTCAGTTGGCGCAACACGTAGTCAGCGGTCAAACGCGCAATATCATCGGCCAGCTGCGAGCGCGACTGTGGGCTGCCATCGCCATAGGCGACCATTTCGCGCAGCAGGCCCTCGTTACGTACCCACAGCTTGCCCATGAACGCGGCACTGCGTTCGACGTATTGAGCGAAGGTATCGGTGAGCAAGTCGTCGATATCCTTGAAATAGTAGGTGGTGGCCGACAACGGCACCCCCGCCTCTGCCGCGACTGCACGATGGCGCACGGCCCGTACGCCATCACGCACCACGATGCGCATCGCCGCATCGAGAATGTCTTGCCTGCGTTGCTCACTGCCTCGGCGACTGGCCTTACGGCCCTGGTACTGGACACTTTCAGCCACGGCAGCAGCAATGCCGGCGGCGCCTTCTTGAGCCATTACGCGGTTCACGACACACATCCTTGAATAGATCAAAACCTGGCGCTGTTTGCTTGACGCTTATAAACGCCGCATAAAAAAGCCGCCTTATAAAAGGCGGCTCTGGATTTCGCTAAGGTTACGCTTGTGGCCGCATGTGCGGGAACAGGATCACATCGCGGATCGACGGCGAGTTAGTCAACAGCATCACCAGGCGGTCGATGCCGATCCCTTCACCGGCGGTTGGCGGCATGCCGTATTCCAGGGCGCGCACGAAGTCGGCATCGTAGTGCATGGCTTCGTCGTCGCCGGCGTCCTTGTCGGCCACCTGGGCCATGAAACGCTCGGCCTGGTCTTCCGCGTCGTTCAACTCGGAGTAGGCGTTGGCGATTTCGCGGCCGCCGATGAACAATTCGAAACGGTCGGTGACGTTCGGGTTGTCATCGTTGCGACGGGCGAGCGGCGATACTTCGAACGGGTACTGGGTAATGAAGTGCGGCTGTTCCAGCTTGTGCTCCACCAACTCCTCGAAAATCATCACCTGCAATTTGCCCAGGCCTTCGAAGCCCAACACTTTTGCGCCGGCTTTCTTGGCAATGGCGCGGGCCTTGTCGATGTCGGTCAGGTCGTCAGCGGTCAACTCGGGGTTGTACTTGAGGATCGAATCGAACACCGACAGGCGCACGAACGGTTCGCCAAAGTGGAACACCTTGTCGCCGTACGGCACGTCAGTGCTGCCCAGGACCAACTGCGCCAGTTCGCGGAACAGTTCTTCAGTCAGGTCCATGTTGTCTTCGTAATCGGCGTAGGCCTGGTAGAACTCCAACATGGTGAATTCTGGGTTGTGACGCGTCGAAACGCCTTCGTTACGGAAGTTGCGGTTGATCTCGAACACTTTCTCAAACCCGCCAACCACAAGGCGCTTGAGGTATAGCTCAGGCGCGATACGCAGGAACATTTCCAGGTCCAGCGCGTTGTGGTGGGTTTCAAACGGCTTGGCTGCAGCACCACCGGGGATGGTTTGCAGCATCGGGGTTTCCACTTCCAGGAAGTCACGCTGCATCAAGAAGCTGCGGATGTGCGCGATGACTTGCGAACGCACGCGGAAGGTGTGGCGCACGTCTTCGTTGACGATCAGGTCAACATAGCGCTGGCGGTAGCGCTGCTCGGTGTCGGTGAGGCCGTGGTGCTTGTCCGGCAGCGGGCGCAGGGATTTGGTCAGCAGGCGTACGCTGGTCATTTCAACGTACAGGTCGCCCTTACCGGAACGGGCCAGGGTACCTTCGGCGGCGATGATGTCGCCCATGTCCCAGGTTTTCACCGAGGCCAGGGTATCTTCAGGCAGGGTCTTGCGGTTGACGTAGACCTGGATGCGACCGGTCATGTCCTGGATCACCATGAACGAGCCGCGGTTGAGCATGATGCGACCTGCCACCTTGACCGGGATCGCCGCTTCCGCCAGCTCTTCCTTGGTCTTGTCCGCGTATTGCTTCTGCAAGGCATCGCAGTAGTTTTCGCGGCGGAAGTCGTTGGGGAAGGCATTGCCCTTGGCGCGCTCGGCAGCCAGCTTTTCCTTGCGCAGGGCGATCAGGGAGTTTTCTTCCTGTTGCAGGGCTTGGTCGAGTTGTTGGTCGCTCATGTCTTTAAATATTCCATCAGGTTCGTTGCCCCCGGCCTGCGGCCGGGGATCGCCGGCGTGCCGGCTCCTAAAAAGGGGTTACAGGCCTGACTTCAGGCTGGCTTCCAGGTATTCGTCGATATCACCGTCGAGCACCTTGTCGCAGTCGCTGCGTTCGATGTTAGTGCGCAAATCCTTGATCCGCGACGCATCAAGCACATAAGAACGGATCTGGTGACCCCAGCCGATATCCGACTTGGTGTCTTCCAGCGCCTGGGAAGCGGCGTTGCGCTTCTGCATTTCCTGCTCGTACAACTTGGCCCGCAGCATTTTCATGGCGGTGTCCTTGTTCGCGTGCTGGGAGCGTTCGTTCTGGCAGCTGACCACGGTGTTGGTCGGTACGTGGGTAATACGTACGGCCGAGTCGGTGGTGTTCACGTGCTGGCCACCGGCACCGGAGGAGCGGTAGGTATCGATGCGCAGGTCGGCCGGGTTGATCTCGATTTCGACCTTGTCGTCGATCTCTGGCGAGACGAAAACAGCAGAGAACGAGGTGTGGCGACGGTTGCCGGAGTCAAACGGGCTCTTGCGCACCAGGCGGTGGACGCCGATCTCGGTCCGCAGCCAGCCAAAGGCGTATTCGCCCTTGATGTGTACGGTCGCGCCCTTGATACCAGCGACTTCACCGGCGGACAGTTCCATGATGGTCGCTTCGAAACCGCGCTTGTCAGCCCAGCGCAGGTACATGCGCAGCAGGATGTTGGCCCAGTCCTGTGCCTCGGTGCCGCCGGAACCGGCCTGGATGTCCAGGTAGGCGTTGTTCGGGTCCATTTCGTGGCTGAACATGCGACGGAATTCAAGCTTGGCGAGGTTGTCCTCGAGACGGGCCAGCTCGGCGACGACATCGCCCACTGCGCCTTCGTCGTTTTCTTCGACGGCCATGTCCAGCAGGTCACGGCAATCGGCCAGACCGGTGTTCAGCTCGTCGAGGGTATCGACGATCTGCGCCAGCGCAGCGCGCTCGCGGCCCAGTTCCTGGGCGTATTCAGGTTTGTTCCAGACAGCAGGATCTTCAAGCTCGCGATTGACTTCGGTCAGACGCTCATGCTTTTGATCGTAGTCAAAGATACCCCCGAATAGTTTCGGAGCGCTCGGACAGGTCCTTGATGGTGTTAAGGATCGGGTTGATTTCCATGGCGGGCAGCACTCGTTGGCGAACTTTTGAAAGCCGGCGAGTATAACGGCAAACGTCCGGAAACGGCAGTCCGCTTGGCCGAAAAGGCGGGGTTTGTAGGCTATCGACAGAACAATGGAGATCAAATGTGGGAGCTGGCTTGCCTGCGATTGCGGTTCGTCAGTTACCACATCTGTATCTGATACACCGCTATCGCAGGCAAGCCAGCTCCCACAGGGGTTTTACGGTGCTTCGAATTATTCAATCCCCACCTGATTGCGCCCATTATGCTTGGCCGTATACAACCCCTTGTCCGCCGCCATGATCAACTGTCGGCAGTCCGTGCCCTGCACCGGTGTCATGGTCGACAGGCCGATGCTGATGGTCAGGCTCGCCCCCTCAGCCGGCGCTATGTGTGGGATTTTCAGCGCAGCAACGGCCATGCGTAGCTTTTCAGCCACCAGGCGTGCGCCGCCCGGCGAGGTGTTCGGCAGTACCAAGGCGAACTCTTCACCGCCGTAGCGCGCCGGCAGGTCCGAGGGGCGACTGCTGGCTTCGCGGATGGTGTCGGCGACCTTGCGCAAGGCTTCGTCGCCTTCGACGTGGCCGAAGCTGTCGTTGTAGGTCTTGAAAAAATCCACGTCGATCATCAGCAGCGACAGTTGCGTCTGGTCGCGCATGGCACGACGCCATTCCAGTTCCAGGTATTCGTCGAAGTGGCGGCGGTTGGACAGCCCGGTGAGGCCGTCGGAGTTCATCAAGCGTTGCAGCACCAGATTGGTGTCCAGCAGTTGCTGCTGGCTGACTCGCAGGGCTCGATAAGCAGCGTCCCGTTGCAACAAGGTCATGTAGGAGCGCGAGTGATAGCGGATGCGCGCAACCAGTTCGATATTGTCCGGCAGCTTGACCAGGTAGTCGTTGGCCCCGGCCGAAAACGCCGCGCTCTTGATCAGCGGGTCTTCCTTGGTGGAAAGCACGATGATCGGAATGTTTTGCGTGGCCGGGTGGTTGCGGTATTCGCGCACCAGCGTCAGGCCGTCGAGGCCAGGCATCACCAAGTCTTGCAGGATGACGGTCGGTTTGATGCGGATCGCTTGGGCAATCGCCTGGTGCGGGTCGGCGCAGAAGTGGAAGTCGATGTTTTCTTCATGAGCCAGGCCACGTCGCACGGCTTCGCCGATCATGGCCTGGTCGTCGACAAGCAACACCATGGCTGCATTTTCATCGGTCTTGATGTCGTCGATCTGTAAATCATTCATGTGCAATCACCTGAATTACTTTCCTGCTGGCCAGCACCCTGGAGGGTCTTGATCATTTTGCGAAGACCTCCAGTAATCGGGGCGCAATTGTGTCCAGTGGGCGAATTTCAACAGCAGCATCAATCGCCGCCGCCGCTTTGGGCATGCCATACACCGCCGAGCTCTGCTGATCCTGGGCGATGGTTAGATAACCTTGTTCACGCAGCAACTTGAGGCCTTGGGCCCCGTCGCGCCCCATACCAGTCAGCAATACGCCAACGGCGTCACCATTCCAGTGGCTAGCCACGCTTTCGAAAAACACGTCGATCGACGGCCGGTAAATCTCGTTCACTGGCTCTGCGGTATAGGCTAGCGTGCCATTCTTCAACAGACGAATATGGTGGTTGGTGCCGGCCAGCAGCACGACACCGCTTTGCGGTGGCTCACCCTCGCGGGCCAGGCGCACCGGCAGGCCAGAGGCGCTGCTCAGCCACTCGGCCATGCCGGCGGCAAACACCTGGTCAACATGCTGCACCAGTACGATGGCGGCGGGAAAGTCTTGAGGCAAACCCTTGAGCAGGATTTCCAGGGCCGCCGGGCCACCTGCCGAGGACCCGATAGCCACCAGACTCTGGCGCGTGCCGGTGGCGCGCGGTGGGGCGGCGTCGGCACGCAGGCGGCTACCACGCTGGCCGATCAACCAGCCGATATTGAAGATCTTGCGCAGCAGCGGCGCTGCGGCATCCTTGGGCTTGCCTACGCCCAGCGGCGGCGTGTCCACCACATCCAGGGCGCCATGGCCCATGGCTTCGAACACGCGGCTGACATTGGCCTGGCGGTCGACGGTGACGATAACGATGGCACACGGGGTCTCGGCCATGATCTGCCGAGTGGCTTCCACACCGTCCATTACAGGCATGATCAAGTCCATCAGGATCAGATCCGGGGTCAGCTCAGCGCAGCGCTGCACCGCTTCCAGGCCATTGGCTGCCACCCACACAACCTGGTGAGCAGGTTCGAAACTCAAGGCACGGCGAAGGGCCTCAACCGCGAGGGGCATGTCATTGACGATTGCGATCCTCATGCGCGCGCGCCTCCGATCAGTTCCACCACCGCGTCCAGCAACGCGTCATCATGGAAACTGGCTTTGGCTAAATAATAGTCGGCGCCGGCATCCAGTCCACGACGCCGGTCTTCTTCGCGATCCTTGTAGGACACCACCATCACCGGCAACGATTGCAGGCGACTGTCACGGCGCAAGAGTGTGACCAATTCAATACCGTCCATGCGAGGCATATCAATGTCTGTGATCAGCAGGTCGAAGTCTTCGGAACGCAGGGCATTCCAGCCGTCCATGCCATCGACCGCGACGGCCACTTCATAACCACGATTAAGTAACAATTTGCGTTGCAGCTCACGCACGGTCAGCGAGTCATCCACCACCAGCACCCGTTTACGCGGCGCCTCGGTGGTTTGTTGGCTGCGCCGGGCAATACGTTCCAAACGCCCGGTGTTGAGCAACTTGTCCACCGAACGCAGCATGTCTTCAACGTCGACGATCAACACCACCGAGCCGTCGTCGAGCAAGGCGCCGGCGGAGATGTCCTGGACCTTGCCCAGGCGATCATCCAGCGGCAACACCACCAGCGTACGCTCGCCGATAAAACGCTCCACGGCAATCCCGTACACGGCATCGCGCTCGCGGATCACCACCACTTTCAACGTGTCTGACTGACTCTGCCCCGCCGGGCGCTGCAACAACTGGCTGGCGGCGACCAGGCCGACATGCCGGCCCTCGTGCCAGAAATGCTGGCGGCCTTCGAGTTGCACAATATCGTCGGGCGCCAGGTCGCACATGCGCTCGATATGGGCCAGCGGGAACGCGTAGGCTTCTTCGCCGACCTCCACCACCAGGCTGCGCACCACCGACAAGGTCAACGGCACTTCCAGGTGGAAACGACTGCCCCGCCCCGCCGCCTGCTCCAGCACCACCGCACCCCGCAGTTGGCGGACCAGGTGTTGCACCGCATCCAGGCCGACCCCGCGCCCGGACACTTCGGTGACCTTGTCGCGCAGGCTGAACCCCGGCAGGAACAGGAACGTCAGCAGCTCTTCTTCGCTCAGGCGCAGGGCGGTTTCAACAGGCGACAGATGGCGGTCGACGATGGTGCCGCGCAAGCGCTCCAGGTCGACGCCATTGCCGTCGTCGCTCAACTCCAGTACCAACAAACCGGCCTGATGGGACGCGCGCAGGCGGATCAGGCCTTCAGCCGGCTTGCCCGCGAGCAGGCGTTGCTCAGGCATTTCGATGCCGTGGTCAACGGCATTGCGCAATAAATGGGTGAGTGGCGCCTCGAGCTTTTCCAGCACGTCGCGGTCGACCTGGGTCTTTTCACCCTCGATCTCCAGGCGCACCTGCTTGCCCAGGCTGCGGCCAAGGTCGCGCACCATGCGCACCTGCCCAGCGAGGACATCGGCAAACGGTCGCATACGGCAGGCCAGGGCGGTGTCATACAGCACTTGGGCACGCTGCCCGGCCTGCCAGCCGAACTCGTCCAGCTCGGCATGTTTTTCCGCCAGCAAGGCCTGGGCTTCGCTCAACAAGCGGCGGGTGTCGGCCAAGGCTTCCTGGGCTTCGAGGTTAAAACCCACGGTTTTGAGCTGGCCGTCCAACGTGTCGAGGGCGCGCACGCTTTGGCTTTGAATGCGTTTGAGGCGCTGCAAGCTGGCCAGGTAGGGCTTGAGCCGCTGGGTTTCCACTAGGGATTTGCTCGACAGGTCGAGCAAGCTGTTCAAGCGCTCGGCGGTCACCCGCAGTACGCGCTCGCCGCCTTCGGTCATGCGTTTGTTCTGGCGCGGCGACTCGGCGGCAATCGGCGGAGCGGGCTCGGGTTCCGGCGGCAGTTCTTCAACGAGCGGCTCCGGCGCTGGCGGCGGCGTAGCCTTGACCGGCGCCTGGGACGGGTCCAGCAGGCGCTCCATCAACGCCACATAAGCTTCGATGTCGGCCGGCCCCACGTCATTGCCCGGCGTGGCGATGCGCATCAGCAGATCAGTGCCTTGCAGCAGCGCATCAATATGTTCGGGTTGCAGGTACAGACGGCTTTCCTGGGCGCTGACCAGGCAATCCTCCATGACGTGGGACACGCTGACCCCGGCGTCCACCCCAACGATGCGCGCGGCGCCCTTGAGCGAGTGCGCCGCGCGCATGCACGCTTCAAGCTGGTCAGCCTGGGTCGGGTTGCGTTCCAGGGCCAGCAGGCCCGCACTGAGTACCTGGGTCTGCGCATCAGCTTCCAGGCTGAACAGTTCCAGCAGCGAGGCGTCGCGCATCTGGTCGGGGGTCATGTGAGGCTCCGGGTCACGGCGGACAACAATTGCGCCTCGTCCAGCCAACGCAGGCTGCGGCCTTTCCACTGCAACACTCCCTGGGTAAAGCGGCCGCTCGCCTGGGTGCCGGAGGCCGATGCGGCCTTCAGGGTGCGCTCATCGATAGCATGGATACCGTCGACTTCATCCACCGGCACCACCACCGGGCCATCCTGGGCGGCGATGATCAACATGCGCGGCATGATGCGCCCACCGCTGGCGCTCTGGGTGGTGGCGTCCAGGCCCAGCAACTCCACCAGCGACAGGCACGCCACCAGCGCGCCGCGCACGTTGGCCACGCCAAGCAAGGCGCGGGAGCGTTGGTGTGGCAGGGAGTGAATCGGTTGCAACGGCGCCACTTCCACCAGGCAACGGGTGGCAATGCCCAGCCATTCTTCGCCGAGGCGGAACATCAGCAGGGAATGCGTGACCACCTCCTCGCCCAATTCGACCGCGTTGTACGCGCGATGCGCGTCCTGCTGCAATGCGTAGCGATCCAGCAATCGCGTGGCTGCCGCCGAATACACCGAGCAATTGCGGCAATGGATATGGTCCGCCAGCAACGGGCAGGACTTGTCGCCATGGATGCCGATGCGGTTCCAACAGTCATCGATGGCCTGGGTGTCAGCCAGGGTCAGGTCCAGGCCTGCGGTGTCGAGCGCCTCGGTGTTATTCATCGCTTGGACTCACTGTCAGCTCGCTCGCTCCGCGCGGCGCGCGCCTGCAAGCGGCGCGCCCCCGCGCTGTCACCCTGGGACTCAAGCAACGCGGCCAGGTGCATCAAGGCCTGCGGGTGCTGGGGTTCCAGGTACAAGGCTTTTCGATAATAGCCCTGGGCCTCCAGGGCACTGCCGGCCACGTCGCTGAGCAGCCCCAGCCAGTAGAACACTTGGGCGGCCGGCGGATGGTTGTTCAGGTATTGCTCGCAAGCGGCGCGGGCATCAAGACTTTTGCCTTCGTTGGCCAACGTGGCGATCCGACTGAGCAGATCAGCCGCGTCGGGATGCGCCATCTTGATTGGCATCACTTGGGCGCTGACCGTGCTGAACGGCCGCGGTTTGGTAGGAATCGGTGCGGCACTGCGCCGCGGGATGGGCACGGCGATAGGCACAAACACCGGCTCCGGCGTGACCGGCGCAGCCTGCCGACTGAACGCAAAGGACTGCGGCACACCAATCGAACGCATGCCATGGCGCCCCAGCAGGCTGCCCTCGGCCGGGCCGATAAACAGCACGCCGTCCTCATGGGTCAGGCCCTTGAGTACAGCAAACACTTGCTTCTGGGTCGGCTGGTCGAAATAGATCAGCAGGTTGCGACAGAACACAAAGTCGTAGCTCGCCTCATTGACCAGCAGCGCCGGGTCAAGCAGGTTGCCGACTTGCAGGCGCACCTGTTCGCGCACGCGGTCGGCGATGTGGTAGCCGTCGCCGAATTCGGTGAAATGTCGGTCGCGAAACGCCAGATCGCCGCCGCGAAACGAGTTCTTGCCATACACCCCGCGTCGCGCGCGCTCAACCGACAGTGGGCTGACATCCAAGCCCAGCACCTTGAACTGGTGCGGCGCCAAACCGGCATCCAGCAGCGCCATGGCAATCGAATAAGGTTCTTCGCCGGTGGAGCACGGCAGGCTGAGGATGCGCAGTGCGCGCATTTGCTTGATGTCGAGCAGGCGGGCCTTGGCCAGGCGGGCCAGGGTTGCAAAGGATTCGGGGTAACGGAAAAACCAGGTCTCGGGGACGATTACCGCCTCGATCAGCGCCTGCTTTTCATCCTCGCAGCTTTGCAGGTGCTGCCAGTATTCGCCGGCCCCTTGGGCATTGACGGCCTGGCTGCGTTGGCGCACCGCACGCTCGATAATGGCTTCGCCCACAGACGCGACGTCCAGGCCGATGCGCTCTTTCAGGAAGGCAAAAAAACGCGGGTCGTGGCTCATACGCTCGGCTCTGCAGAAAACAGCAAGGCGCGCACTTCGTCGGTGAGCAATTCGTTAACCCCAATCCACTGCATCAAACCCAAGGTGTCTTCACGCACCAGCCCCAGGTACGGCGCCTCGCGGTTATCCAGGCCATAAGGTTTGAAGTCGCCAAGGTCGCAACGCAGGGTGTCGGTGGCTTGTTCCAGGATCAGCCCCAGCCAACGCGCTTGAACCCAAGACTGCGGTTGATAATTGACCAGCACCAGGCGCGTGCTGGTGCGCGCCTGGGCCGGCGTGCCGAAGGCCAGGGCGCTGAGGTCGATGACCGGCACCAGCGCGCCACGATGGGCAAAAATGCCCGACACCCACTGCGGTGCATGGGCAATCGGTTTGAGTGGCAGGCGCGGCAGTACCTCGGCGACTTCCGTGGCCCTGAGGGCAAAACGCTCGTCGCCGATGTGGAACACCAGGAACAACGCCTTTTTCGCTGCCGGGACGGCACCGTGTTTAGCCGCGTGATCGCTCATCAGACTTTGAAACGCGACACGCCGCTGCGCAGACCGACCGCAACCTGGCTCAGCTCATCAATGGCAAAGCTGGCCTGGCGCAGCGAGTCGACAGTCTGGCTGCTGGCATCGCCCAGTTGCACCAGCGCGTGGTTGATCTGCTCGGCACCGGTAGCCTGGGCCTGCATGCCTTCGTTGACCATCAACACCCGCGGCGCCAGCGCCTGTACCTGATGGATGATCTGCGACAGCTGCTCGCCCACTTGCTGCACTTCAAACATGCCGCGACGTACTTCTTCGGAGAACTTGTCCATGCCCATCACACCTGCGGACACCGCCGACTGGATCTCGCGCACCATCTGCTCGATGTCGTAGGTGGCCACGGCGGTCTGATCGGCAAGGCGGCGAACTTCGGTGGCAACCACGGCAAAACCGCGACCGTATTCACCGGCCTTCTCGGCCTCGATGGCCGCGTTGAGCGACAGCAGGTTGGTCTGGTCAGCGACCTTGACGATGGTCACCACCACCTGATTGATGTTGCCGGCCTTCTCATTGAGGATCGCCAGCTTGGCGTTCACCAGGTCGGCGGCGCCCATCACCGAGTGCATGGTTTCTTCCATGCGCGCCAGGCCTTGCTGGCCGGACCCGGCGGCGACCGACGCCTGGTCGGCAGCGGTGGACACTTCGGTCATGGTGCGCACCAGGTCCTTGGACGTGGCAGCGATTTCGCGGGACGTGGCGCCGATCTCATTGGTAGTCGCAGCGGTTTCAGTGGCGGTGGCCTGTTGCTGCTTGGACGTGGCGGCAATCTCGGTGACCGAGGTGGTCACCTGCACCGACGAGCGCTGGGCCTGGGACACGAGGCCGGTGAGCTCGGTCATCATGTCGTTAAAGCCAGTCTCTACCGCACCGAATTCGTCCTTGCGCTCCAGGTTCAGGCGTTTGCTCAGGTCACCGGTGCGCATGGTTTCAAGGATCTCGACGATGCGCTGCATCGGCGCCATGATCGCGCGCATCAGCAGCAGGCCACACAGGCCAGCGGCAAGGATGGCGATTAGCAGCGACACGGCCATGCTGATCTTGGCCGACAGGACTGCCTCGTCGATCGCCGCCGTGGCACGGTCAGACACGTTCTTGTTTTCAGTGATGATGTCGTTGAGTTTCATGCGCCCTTCAGTCCAGATAGGCGTCAATTGCTCCTCGACCAATACGCTCGCCCCTGGCAGGTCGTTGGCTTCGATGCGCGCCAGCACCTGGGCGAGGACTTTGTTGTACGTCGTGTGCGCCGCCTTGAAGTTATCGAATTCCATGCGGTCAGCCTGGTTATGAATGGTTTTTTCATAGTTAGCCATCTGCTGTTCGATACGCGCTTCGAAGGACTTGTAGTGCGACCTATCGTTGTTGCTGAGCGTTTTTCCGTCGCGCAGACCAATGATATCGACGGTTTCAAGGTAGCTGTCGACCCACGCGCTGCGGATCATCGAGCTGAGGTAAACGCCCGGTACCGCGTCGTCACGCACCACCTCCTGGCTGGTTTCGATCTTCAGCAACCGTGAGTAGGAGACCACAACCATTAACAGCATGATGGCGATAATGACCGCAAAGCTTGCCAAGATCCGTTGGCGCAAGGTCCAGTTCTTCACAGTAATTCCTCGAAGGGCCATTCAAATGGGGTGAGTATAGCTGAGCAGGTGCCCTCATTTATCAATGGGTTTTTATGCAGCGCGCACGGAATGCAAAAACACCCCGGGCTGCCAAGGCAGCCGGGGTGATTGTATTAACAAGCGCGTTTAAAGTGTGGCCTGGCGCACCTGTTTTTCCGGCGCCAACTTCATGCCAGGCTCGAGTTTAAGCTGACGGGCCAGTTCATCGAGGTAGGACTTCTCCATGAAGTTCTCCGCATCCACCCGCATCACACTGGCGATGTACATTTCGCCAGCCATTTCCGCAGTACCGGCCGCGCGCCACATCGGCCGGGTCCAGGGGGTTGTTCAGTTCGGCATGCAGCCAGCTTTGCAGCTCGCGGTCGTTATCCAGCTTGGTGAACTCGCCTTCGATCAGCGCGCGCTCGCGCTCGTCCACATAGCCGTCAGCCCTTAGAGTGCTTCCAGATGTAACGCGGCCACCCTTCGTTTAAATCGATATACACTTGAGCAAATCTATAAAAACACCCCACTGGTAATTCCAGCATGATGACCTTGCGTCAAATCCGGCACTTTATTGCCGTGGCCGAGACCGGCTCGATCTCCGCCGCCGCGCAAACTGCGTTCATTTCCCAGTCCACACTGACCCTGGCGATCCAGCAACTGGAGCAGGAAATCGGCGTAAACCTGTTCAACCGTCACGCCAAGGGCATGACACTCACGCATCAAGGCCATCAATTCCTGCGCCAGGCGCACCTTATCCTCGCCACCGTCGACAACGCCAAGCGCAGCCTGCAACAGAGCACCGACCAAGTCGCCGGGCAGTTGGTCATCGGCGTGACCAGCCTGGTGGCCGGCTATTACCTCGCAGATTTGCTGACACGATTCCAGCGCGCCTACCCCAACGTGGAAATCCGCGTGATGGAGGATGAGCGCCCGTATATCGAGCATTTGCTGGTCAGCGGAGAGATCGACGTGGGCGTGCTTATCCTGTCCAACCTCGAAGACCGTTACGCCCTGCAAACCGAAGTACTGACTCATTCGCCTCACCGGTTGTGGCTGCCGGCGCAACATCCGTTGCTGGAACACGACAGCATCAACCTGGCCGATGTGGCGCGCGAGCCGTTGATTCAGTTGAACGTCGACGAAATGGGCCATAACGCCCAGCGCATGTGGACCGGTGCGGGCCTGCAGCCGCATGTGACTCTGCGTACCGCCTCCACCGAAGCCGTGCGGAGCCTGGTAGCGGCCGGCCTGGGCGTGTCGATCCAGCCGGACATGACCTACCGCCCCTGGTCCCTTGAAGGCGACATTATCGAAGCGCGGCCGATTGCCGACCTCAGCCAAACCCTCGATGTAGGCCTGGCTTGGCGCCGCGGCACGGCGCGACCGGCACTGGTCGACCCGTTCCTGACGGTTGCGCGTGAACAGCCGCACCCACGCAAGCCATCTATTTAATCGAATGCTGCATTCAGTATTTAGTATTTGTTGACCTCGCACCTGCCCTCTACTCTCAGCTAATCCATAAGAGAAAGGTCAGGTGCCTCGTAAGAGAACGCCCATGGCCATCCAAGAAAAGAGATCGCGAAAAATGTCCGGCGCGCCCACCCCGCTGCTCACTGCGTTGCTGATCGACGGCGAACTGGTCCAGGGCCAGGGTGTTGTCGAGCCGATCCTCAACCCGGCCACCGGTGACGTACTCACCCAGATCGCCGAAGCCAGCACCGAGCAGGTGGAGGCTGCGATACTCGCCGCCCACCGCGCCTTTACCGGCTGGTCACGCACCACGCCGCAGCAACGTTCGAACATCTTGCTGGGCATCGCCGATGCCATCGAAAAACAAGCCGACTACCTGGCCCGCCTGGAATCCCTGAACTGCGGCAAGCCCTTGCACCTGGCGCGCCAGGATGACTTGAGCGCCACTGTCGATGTGTTCCGCTTCTTCGCCGGCGCCGTGCGCTGCCAGACCGGGCAACTGAGCGGCGAATACCTGCCGGGCTACACCAGCATGGTGCGCCGCGACCCCATCGGCGTCGTGGCCTCGATTGCACCGTGGAACTACCCGCTGATGATGGCCGCGTGGAAAATCGCTCCAGCCCTGGCCGCCGGTAATACGCTGGTGTTCAAACCATCGGAGCACACGCCGCTGTCGATCCTGGCGCTGGCCCCTGTGCTTAAAGAGCGCTTGCCACGCGGAGTGATCAACATTCTGTGTGGCGGCGGCGAAGGCGTCGGCAGTCATCTGGTCAGCCACCCCAAGGTGCGTATGGTGTCGCTGACCGGCGATATCGTCACCGGGCAGAAAATCCTGCAAGCGGCCTCCAAAACCCTTAAACGCACGCACCTGGAACTGGGCGGCAAAGCGCCGGTGATCGTGTGCAACGATGCTGACCTGCAAGCCGTGGTCGAGGGCGTGCGTGCCTATGGTTATTACAACGCAGGCCAGGACTGCACTGCCGCGTGCCGCCTCTACGCCCAGGCCGGCATTCACGACAAGTTGGTTGCCGAGCTTGGCGCAGCGGTCAGCAGCCTGCGCTTTGCCGGTAAACGCGACGCGGACAATGAACTGGGCCCGTTGATCAGCACGCGCCAGCGCGACCGTGTGGCCAGTTTCGTCGAACGCGCCCTCGGCCAGCCGCATATCGAACGCATCACCGGCGCGGCTGTGCATTCCGGCGCGGGCTTCTATTACCAGCCCACCCTGCTCGCCGGCTGTAAACAGAACGATGAAATCGTGCAGCGCGAAGTGTTCGGTCCGGTAGTGACCGTGACCCGCTTTGACGAACTGGAACAGGCGGTGGACTGGGCCAACGACTCCGAATACGGCCTGGCGTCCTCTGTGTGGACCCAGAACCTGGACAAGGCCATGCAAGTGGCGGCGCGCCTGCAATACGGCTGCACCTGGATCAACAGCCATTTCATGCTGGTCAGCGAAATGCCCCACGGCGGCTTGAAGCGCTCGGGGTATGGAAAAGACCTCTCGAGTGATTCATTGCAGGACTATAGCGTTGTCAGGCACATCATGGCCCGGCACGGAAATGCACTTTAGCCGCAAGGTTCAGGCTGCAAGCTCCAAGTAAATACGGATGGGTTTTTCTTGCGGCTTGCAGCTTGAAGCCAAGGGCTACGCTAAAACAAAAAAAAACACGTACAACTGCTTTTACTGCCCCGACCATAATTAAAGAAGAGGGAACCCCCATGTCCGCGCATAAGACCGCACTGCTCAGTGCCCTGACCACCGCGCTGCTGGCCAGTGCCAGCCTACAGGCCGCCGAACCGCTCAAGGCCGTTGGCGCGGGTGAAGGCCAACTGGATATCGTCGCCTGGCCCGGCTATATCGAACGTGGCGAAAGCGACAAGGCCTACGACTGGGTCACAGGTTTCGAGAAGGAAACCGGCTGCAAGGTGAATGTGAAAACCGCCGCCACCTCTGACGAAATGGTCAGCCTGATGGCCAAGGGCGGGTATGACCTGGTCACCGCGTCGGGCGATGCCTCGCTGCGGCTGATCGTCGGCAAGCGGGTGCAGCCGATCAACACCGCGCTGATCCCCAACTGGAAGAACATTGACCCGCGCCTCAAGGATGCGCCGTGGTATGTGGTCGGCCAACAGACCTTCGGCACCCCGTACCAATGGGGCCCGAACGTGTTGATGTACAACACCACTGTATTCAAGACCGCCCCCACCAGCTGGAACGTGCTGTTCAACGCCCAGAACCTGCCAGACGGCAAGCCGAACAAAGGCCGCGTGCAGGCGTATGACGGCCCGATCTATATCGCCGATGCGGCGCTGTACCTCAAGTCGACCAAGCCAGAGCTGGGTATTCAAAGCCCGTATGAACTGACCGAAACCCAGTACAAGGCCGTGCTCGAAGTGTTGCGCGCCCAGCAACCGCTGATCCACCGCTACTGGCACGACACCACCGTGCAAATGAGTGACTTCAAGAACGAAGGCGTGGTCGCCTCCAGCGCCTGGCCGTACCAGGTCAACGGTTTGCAGAACGAGAAACAGCCGATCGCCTCGACCATTCCCAAGGAAGGCGCCACCGGCTGGGCGGACACCACCATGCTGCACACCGAGGCCAAGCACCCGAACTGCGCCTACAAGTGGATGGACTGGTCGCTGCAGCCCAAGGTCCAGGGCGATGTCGCCGCGTGGTTCGGCTCGTTGCCGGCGGTGCCGGCGGCCTGCAAGGAAAGCGAACTGCTCGGCGCCGAGGGCTGCAAGACCAATGGGTTCGACCAGTTCGAAAAGATCGCTTTCTGGAAAACCCCGCAGTCTGAAGGCGGCAAGTTCGTGCCGTACAGCCGCTGGACCCAGGATTACATTGCGATCATGGGCGGGCGGTAATTTCTACCAAACGACATAGAACCAATGTGGGAGCGGGCTTGCCCGCGAATGCGGTTGAACAGTGACAGACATGTTGACTGACACACCGCATTCGCGAGCACGCCCGCTCCCACAGATGCTTTTTTGGAGCACCGCACCATGACACTTGCAGTCCAATTCACCCACGTTTCCCGTCAGTTCGGCGAAGTGAAAGCCGTTGACCGGGTTTCCATCGATATCCAGGACGGCGAGTTCTTTTCCATGCTCGGCCCTTCCGGCTCGGGCAAGACTACCTGCCTGCGCCTGATCGCCGGGTTCGAGCAACCGAGCGCAGGCTCGATCCGTATCCACGGCGAGGAAGCCGCCGGCTTGCCGCCGTATCAGCGCGATGTAAACACTGTGTTCCAGGACTACGCGCTGTTCCCGCATATGAATGTGCGCGACAACGTCGCCTACGGCCTCAAGGTCAAGGGCGTGGGCAAGGCCGAACGCCTCAATCGCGCCGAAGAAGCCTTGGCCATGGTCGCCCTCGGCGGTTATGGCGAGCGCAAGCCGGTGCAGCTTTCCGGTGGGCAGCGTCAGCGCGTCGCCCTGGCCCGCGCCCTGGTCAATCGCCCACGCGTATTGCTGCTGGATGAGCCGCTGGGCGCACTCGACCTCAAGCTGCGTGAGCAGATGCAGAGCGAGCTGAAAAAGCTGCAACGCCAGCTCGGCATCACCTTTATTTTCGTGACTCACGACCAGACCGAAGCGCTGTCGATGTCTGACCGTGTGGCGGTGTTCAACAAGGGTCGCATCGAGCAGGTCGACACCCCGCGCAGCCTGTACATGAAGCCCGCCACGGCCTTTGTCGCCGAGTTTGTCGGCACGTCCAACGTGATTCGCGGCGAACTGGCCCAGCGGCTCAGCGGCAACCCTCAGCCCTTCTCGATCCGCCCGGAGCACGTGCGTTTTGCCGAAGGCCCGCTGGGTGCCGGCGACGTGGAAGTCAGCGGTTTGCTGCACGATATCCAGTACCAGGGCAGCGCCACGCGCTATGAGCTGAAGCTGGAAAACGGCCAGACGTTGAACATCAGCCAGGCCAACAACCAGTGGCTGGACATCAGCAGTGGCCATCAGGTCGGCCAGTCCATCACCGCCCGCTGGGCGCGGGAAGCCATGACACCGCTGACAGATATCGCAGGCGAGGTGTGACATGAGCCTGGCCCTAACCCAACCACCGATGCGCAGGTTTTCCAACCTGCTGTACCGCAAGCCCAATCTCTACCTGGCGATGCTGCTGGTGCCGCCGCTGATCTGGTTCGGCGCGATCTACCTGGGTTCGTTGCTGACCCTGCTGTGGCAAGGTTTCTATACGTTTGACGACTTCACCATGGCGGTCACGCCGGACCTGACCCTGACCAACTTCGCCGCGCTGTTCCAGCCGTCGAACTTCGACATCATTGTGCGCACCTTGAGCATGGCGATTGTGGTGTCGATTGCCAGTGCGGTGATCGCGTTCCCGATTGCTTATTACATGGCGCGCTACACCACGGGCAAGACCAAAGCGTTTTTCTACGTCGCGGTAATGATGCCGATGTGGGCCAGCTACATCGTCAAGGCATATGCCTGGACCTTGCTACTGGCCAAAGGTGGCGTGGCGCAGTGGTTCGTGCAGCACTTGGGGCTGGAGCCCGTGTTGCAGCTCGTGCTGGGCATTCCCGGCGTGGGCGGCAGCACCTTGAGCACCTCGCACCTGGGGCGGTTCATGGTCTTCGTTTATATCTGGCTGCCGTTCATGATCCTGCCGATCCAGGCGTCCCTGGAGCGTTTGCCGCCGTCGCTATTGCAAGCCTCGGCTGACCTTGGGGCCAAACCGCGCCAAACGTTTATGCAGGTGATATTGCCGCTGTCGATTCCGGGGATTGCCGCCGGTTCCATCTTCACGTTCTCGCTGACCCTGGGCGATTTCATCGTGCCGCAACTGGTGGGCCCACCGGGTTACTTCGTCGGCGGCATGGTTTACGCCCAGCAAGGCGCCATCGGCAATATGCCCATGGCCGCAGCGTTCACGCTGGTGCCCATCGTGCTGATCGCGGTTTACCTGTCCATCGTCAAACGCCTGGGGGCCTTCGATGCACTCTGAAAAATCCAGTTTGAGTTTGAAGATCGCAGCCTGGGGCGGGTTGGTGTTTTTGCACTTCCCGATCATGATCATCTTCCTCTATGCCTTCAACACCGAAGAAGCCGCGTTCAGCTTTCCGCCCCAAGGCTTTACCTTGAAGTGGTTCAGCGTGGCCTTCGCCCGGCCTGACGTGCTGGAGTCGATCAAGCTGTCCTTGCAGATCGCCGCCATCGCCACCCTGATTGCGATGGTGCTCGGCACGTTGGCGTCGGCCGCGTTGTATCGCCGCGAGTTCTTCGGCAAGCAAGGCGTGTCGTTGATGTTGATCCTGCCGATTGCGCTGCCGGGGATCATCACCGGTATCGCGCTGCTGGCGACGTTCAAGACGTTGGGCATTGAGCCGGGGATGTTCACCATTATCATCGGCCACGCGACGTTCTGCGTGGTGATTGTCTACAACAACGTCATCGCCCGCTTGCGCCGCACCTCCCACAGCCTGATCGAAGCCTCGATGGACCTGGGCGCCGACGGCTGGCAGACCTTTCGCTACATCATCATGCCCAACCTCGGCTCGGCGCTGCTGGCTGGCGGCATGCTCGCGTTTGCGCTGTCGTTCGACGAAATCATCGTCACCACCTTCACCGCCGGCCACGAGCGCACCTTGCCGCTGTGGCTGCTCAACCAGCTCAGCCGCCCACGCGATGTGCCGGTGACAAACGTGGTGGCGATGCTGGTGATGCTGGTGACGATGGTGCCTATTCTCGGGGCTTATTACCTGACGCGCGGTGGTGAAAGCGTGGCGGGGAGTGGCGGTAAATAACTGACAAGACCCTGCCACTGAAGAAACACGGTCAATGTGGGAGCTGGCTTGCCTGCGATAGCGGTCTGTCAGTTGATGAATCGGCTGGCTGATCCATCGCTATCGCAGGCAAGCCAACTCCCACATTTGAATCGCATTTGTTCAGGGGTAAACACTCGTTTTAGGAGAGCTGAACCATGCAGACCAAGCTACTGATCAACGGCCAACTGGTAGAGGGCGAAGGCCCGGCCCAGGCCGTGTTCAACCCGGCACTCGGCCGCGTACTGGTGGAGATCAAGGAAGCCAGCGAAGCCCAGGTCGACGCCGCCGTGCGCGCAGCGGATGCCGCCTTTGAAGGCTGGTCACAAACCGCGCCCAAGGATCGCTCGCTGTTGCTGCTGAAGCTGGCGGACGTGATCGAAGCCCATGGCGAAGAGCTGGCCAAGCTGGAATCGGACAACTGCGGCAAGCCTTACAGCGCCGCGCTGAACGATGAAATCCCGGCGATTGCCGACGTATTCCGCTTCTTTGCCGGCGCCAGCCGTTGCATGAGCGGCTCGGCCGGCGGTGAGTACTTGCCCGGGCACACCTCGATGATCCGCCGCGACCCGGTGGGCGTGATTGCCTCCATCGCACCGTGGAACTACCCACTGATGATGGTCGCCTGGAAAATCGCCCCGGCCCTCGCCGCCGGTAATACCGTGGTGCTCAAGCCGTCGGAACAAACCCCGCTGACCGCGTTGCGCATGGTCGAACTGGCCGCTGAAATCTTCCCGGCCGGTGTACTCAACTTGGTGTTCGGCCGTGGGCCAACCGTCGGCAGTCCACTGGTGAATCATCCGAAAGTGCGCATGGTCTCGCTGACCGGCTCCATCGCCACCGGTGCAAACATCATTTCCAGCACCGCCGACAGCGTGAAGCGCATGCACATGGAGCTGGGCGGCAAGGCGCCGGTGATCATCTTCAACGACGCCGATATCGATGCTGCCGTGGAAGGCATTCGCACCTTTGGCTTCTACAACGCCGGCCAGGATTGCACCGCTGCATGCCGGATTTATGCGCAAGCAGACATCTACGATGCGTTCGTCGAAAAGCTGGGCGCCGCGGTCGCCAGCATCAAGTACGGTTTGCAGGGTGATCCGGCTACCGAACTGGGGCCGCTGATTACCGCGCAACACCGCGATCGTGTCGCCGGGTTTGTCGAACGCGCCGTGGCACAACCGCACATTCGCCTGGTCACCGGCGGCAAGGCGGTGGAAGGCAATGGTTTCTTCTTTGAGCCGACCGTGCTGGCCGACGCGCAGCAGGACGACGAAATCGTGCGTCGCGAGGTATTCGGGCCGGTGGTGTCGGTGACCAAGTTCACCGATGAAGCCCAAGTGCTGGGCTGGGCCAACGATTCGGATTACGGCCTGGCGTCATCCGTGTGGACCGCCGATGTAGGGCGTGCCCATCGTTTGGCCGCGCGCTTGCAGTACGGCTGCACCTGGGTGAACACCCACTTCATGCTGGTCAGCGAAATGCCCCACGGCGGTCAGAAACTGTCCGGCTACGGCAAGGACATGTCCATGTACGGGTTGGAGGACTACACCACAGTTCGCCATGTGATGTTCAAGCACTGAGGCTTTTACCCCTGCGAATGCGGTGAATCAGTCGGTAGATCCTGTCACTGATACACCGCATTCGCGAGCAAGCCCGCACACATTTGATCTTCATAATGATCAAGTACTGTGTTGGCATCAGAGCCGGAAATGTCTTGTCGCACTTGCAACTCAATCACCCCGCTATCAATCAATTTTCCTACGTCATCGAACCGCTTAAGCTATCCGGCGTCTGTTTAATGTCCGTTGCGTTTGGCCGAAGGCATGTCCGAACCGTAATTTCTGATCCGCTACGTGCCAGGAACGGCGCGGGATTTGCTCACGACAGGTTGTCTCTATGCACCGTAGGAATTTGCTCAAAGCGTCCATGGCCATTGCGGCTTACACTGGTTTGTCGGCCAGCGGCCTGCTAGCCGCCCAGGCTTGGGCCGGGACCCGTGCCGCCGATGGCAAGGCCGTGGCGTTCGATTTCGAATCGCTGAAGGCCCAGGCCAAGCAACTCGCCGGGACCGCTTACAAAGACACCAAACAAGTGCTGCCGCCCACCCTGGGGACCATGACCCCGCAGAATTTCAACGCCATCGGCTACGACGGCAACCACTCGTTGTGGAAGGAATTGAACGGCCAACTCGACGTGCAGTTCTTCCACGTCGGCATGGGGTTCAAGACGCCGGTGCGTATGCACAGCGTCGACCCCAAGACCCGCGAAGCTCGCGAGGTGCATTTCCGCCCTTCGCTGTTTAACTATGAAAAAACCACGGTCGACACCAAACAGCTGACCGGCGACCTGGGTTTCTCCGGCTTCAAGCTGTTCAAGGCGCCAGAACTGGGCCGCCATGATGTACTGTCGTTTCTCGGCGCCAGCTACTTCCGCGCAGTGGATTCCAGCGGCCAGTACGGCCTCTCCGCCCGTGGCCTGGCCATCGACACCTACGCGAAAAAACGCGAGGAATTCCCTGATTTCACGCAGTTCTGGTTCGAAACCCCGGACAAAAACGCCACCCGCTTCGTGGTCTACGCCCTGCTCGACTCGCCGAGCGCCACCGGCGCCTACCGCTTTGATATCGACTGCCAGGCCAACCAGGTGGTGATGGCGATCGATGCACACATCAACGCGCGTACCGCTATCGAACAACTGGGTATCGCGCCAATGACCAGCATGTTCAGCTGCGGTACCCATGAGCGCCGCATGTGCGACACCATCCACCCGCAAATCCACGACTCGGACCGCCTGGCGATGTGGCGCGGCAATGGCGAATGGATCTGCCGCCCGCTGAACAACCCGGCCAAGCTGCAGTTCAACGCGTTTGCCGACACCGACCCCAAAGGCTTTGGCCTGGTGCAGACCGACCATGAGTTCGCCAGTTACCAGGACACCGTGGACTGGTACAGCAAACGCCCGAGCCTATGGGTCGAACCCACTACGGCCTGGGGTGAAGGCTCCATCGACCTGCTGGAAATTCCTACAACCGGCGAGACCCTCGATAACATCGTGGCCTTCTGGACCCCGAAAAAACCCGTGGCAGCCGGCGAATCACTGAACTACGGCTACAAGCTGTACTGGAGCGCCCTGCCACCGGTGAGCACGCCGTTGGCCCAGGTAGACGCGACCCGCTCAGGCATGGGTGGCTTTATCGAAGGTTGGGCGCCGGGAGAGCACTACCCTGAGGTGTGGGCGCGCCGTTTCGCCGTGGACTTCAAGGGCGGTGGCCTGGACCGCCTGCCACCCGGCACGGGGATTGAGCCCGTGGTGACGTGCTCCCATGGCCAGGTCAAGGATTTCAGCGTGCTGGTGCTGGATAACATCAAGGGCTACCGCATCCTGTTCGACTGGTACCCGACCAGCGACAGCGTAGAGCCGGTGGAACTGCGCCTGTTTATCCGTACCCAGGACCGCACCTTGAGTGAAACCTGGTTGTATCAGTACTTCCCGCCGGCACCGGACCAGCGCAAGTACAGCTGATACCGGTGGGAGCTGGCTTGCCAGCTCCCACCTTGTTTAACGACGATCCTCAGAACCGCGACACACTCTTCATCGCCCCAATCAAATAGCGCATTGCCATCTGATCGCTCTCGGTCAGGGCGCGGTACTGCGCCAGCAATTCCATTTCATCTGAGCTCAACCTTCGGCCCCGCAACGACATCCTGCGGGTCAGAAAAGACGTCACCATACCCGCTACACCATCGGACTTGGCCATGGACTGGTTCTCCTGATATCCATCGAATACTCCTGTTGCCCATTACCCGCCTCCCATGAAGCGCAATGCCTCAGTGAGCAAACCCACTGACTTCCTGGGCCAGAAATCAGGCTTACCCTAAGCGTAGAAAAAAACTGCTCTCGTGTGGGATTTTTTTAGAGTATTAACTTAAATAAATTGCTTAGGTAACAAATACCTACAGACATATCCGACACCTGCGCGCGTAAAAAAACCCACCGGGTCAGGGTGGGTTTCAGTCAGCGCCAACAGCGGATTAGTCGCGCAGATCAGACTCATGAATCGGCTGGTCGCGATGGGTCGCCCTTTGATACTGCGCCGGCCAGATCGCCTTGCGCCCGCCCAGGTCGTCGTCGGCATGCAGCGGCCAATAAGGGTCACGCAGCAGCTCGCGTGCCAGGAAGATGATATCGGCCTGGCAGGTGCGCAGGATGTGCTCGGCCTGGGCCGGCTCGGTGATCATGCCAACGGTGCCGGTAGCCATGCCCGACTCTTGGCGCACCCGCTCGGCGAAACGGGTCTGGTAGCCGGGGCCGGTGGGGATCTCGGCATTAGCGGCCGTGCCACCGGACGATACGTCAATCAGGTCCACGCCAAGGGTTTTCAGGCGACGCGCCAGTTCCACGGTTTCGTCGGGGTTCCAGCCATCTTCCACCCAGTCGGTGGCCGACACCCGCACAAACAACGGCAGCTCCTGAGGCCAGGCTTCACGCACGGCCTCTGTGACCTGCAGCACCAGGCGGATACGGTTTTCAAACGATCCGCCGTACTTGTCCTGACGCTGATTGCTGATCGGCGACAGGAATTGATGCAACAGGTAACCATGCGCCGCGTGGATTTCCACCACTTCAAAACCCGCGGTCAACGCACGCTTGGCGGCGGCGACAAAATCGGCGATGACTTGTTGGATCTGCCCCTCATCCAACTGTGTGGGTTGAGTGTGCTGAGGGTCGAAGGCAATCGGCGAGGGCCCTACCGGCACCCAGCCGCCCTCCTCCGCCTTGACACTGCCATGCTTGCCGATCCAGGGCCGATGGGTGCTGGCCTTGCGCCCGGCGTGAGCCAGTTGAATGCCGGCCACCGCGCCTTGGGCTGCAATAAAACGCGTGATGCGTCGCAGCGGTTCGATCTGCGCGTCGTTCCACAAGCCCAGGTCCTGGGCGGTGATGCGGCCATCAGCGGTGACAGCGGTGGCTTCGGTAAAAATCAGCCCCGCACCGCCGACCGCACGGCTACCAAGATGCACCAGGTGCCAGTCGTTGGCCAGGCCGTCGACCGCCGAATACTGGCACATCGGCGAAACCGCGATGCGATTGAGCAGGGTTAATTGGCGCAGGGTATAGGGTTCGAGCAGCTGACTCATGGCGCACCTCTTCTGGGTTCTATGGGCACTGTTCAACAGTGCTTAGAGCCTAGTCGACAACGCTGGATTGCACAGGGTTCAGAAAGAGAAGCGGGAGCCGATTACCGACTCCCGCGTTGCAAAAGTTTACATTTCGACCTGGGTGCCCAGCTCGATCACTCGGTTTACCGGGAGTTTGAAGAAGCGCAGGTTGCCGTTGGCATTCTTCAACATGAACGCGAACAACGCCTCGCGCCAGCGCGCCATGCCCTTGATGCGAGAGGCGATCACCGTCTCGCGGCTGAGGAAGTACGTGGTGCGCATCGGGCTGAAATCCAGGTCATCCAAGTGACACAACTTCAGCGCTTCGGGCACGTCCGGCTCGTCGGTAAAACCAAAGTGCAGGATCACGCGGAAGAAGCCTTCGCCGTAGGCATCCACTTCGAAGCGCCGTGCCGCCGGCACGCGAGGAATGTCTTCGTAGACCACCGTCAGCAACACCACTTGTTCATGCAACACCTGGTTATGCAGCAGGTTGTGCAACAGCGCGTGGGGCACAGCGTCCGGGCGTGCAGTGAGAAACACGGCGGTACCCTGCACCCGGTGGGGCGGCTGGACGCGAATGCTGCTGATAAAAATCGGCAATGGCAGGCCGCCTTCGTCGAGGCGCTCCACCAGCAATTGTTTGCCGCGCTTCCAGGTGGTCATCAGCACGAACAACACAATCCCCGCCAAAACCGGGAAGGCACCGCCCTGGATGATCTTCGGCACGTTGGCAGCGAAGTAGAGCCCGTCCACCAGCAGGCAGCAGACCAAGACCGGCACGGCCAGAATCGGAGGCCATTTCCACAGCAGCAACATCACCGCCGACACCAGGATCGTGGTCATCAGCATGGTGCCGGTTACCGCCACGCCGTAAGCCGACGCCAGTGCGTTGGAGGATTCGAAACCCAGCACCAGCAGGATCACACCCACCATCAGCGACCAGTTCACCGCGCCGATGTAGATCTGGCCCTGCTCGGCACTGGAGGTGTGCTGGATATGCATGCGCGGGATGTACCCCAACTGGATCGCCTGGCGCGTCAACGAGAACGCACCGGAAATCACTGCCTGGGACGCAATCACCGTGGCCAGGGTGGACAACACCACCAGCGGGATCAACGCCCAGCTGGGTGCCAGCAGGTAGAACGGGTTACGCGCGGCTTCCGGGTCACCCAGCAGCATCGCGCCCTGGCCGAAATAATTGAGTACCAGCGCCGGCAGCACCAGCATGAACCAGGCGCGGGCAATGGGTTTGCGGCCGAAGTGGCCCATGTCGGCGTACAGTGCTTCGGCGCCGGTCAGTGCCAGCACCACCGCGCCAAGGATAGCCACGCCAATGCCCGGGTGAGCCTCGAAGAATCGCACCGCCCACATCGGGTTCATGGCACTGAGCACCTCAGGATGCAGGGTGATGCCATACACACCGAGACCGCCCAGGACCAGGAACCAGGTCACCATCACAGGCCCAAACAGCTTGCCGATGTGGTCAGTGCCGTGCTTTTGGATCAGGAACAAGGCCACCAGCACAACAAGGGCGATGGGCACGACCCATTTTTCCAAGCCGTCGAACGCCAGCTCCAGGCCTTCAATCGCCGATAACACGGAAATCGCCGGGGTGATCATGCTGTCGCCGTAGAACAGCGCCGCGCCGCACAGGCCACACACCACCAGGAAGCTGCGCAGCTTCTTGCGCTCCCCCGCCGCCCGTCGCGCCAGTGCAGTCAGGGCCATGATGCCGCCCTCGCCCTGGTTGTCGGCGCGCAGCACAAACAGCATGTATTTGATCGAGACTACCCAGATCAGCGACCAGAAGATCAGCGCCAGGATCCCCAACACACCGTCATGGTTGACCTGAACCCCATAGCCGCCGCTGAACACCTCTTTAAGGGTGTAGAGCGGGCTGGTCCCGATATCACCGTAAACCACCCCGACCGCTGCCACCAGCATGCCAATCGGCTTTGCGGTGGAATGCTCGGCACCTGCCGCCGGACTACTTGCCTGACCCATCAACCACTCCTGCCCTTCTGACCTGCGGTCTTTATAAACAACGCCTCTAAGCTGACCCTAGCATGCGCTGTTTTACTTCTCGTAACAGACGTTTTGTTGACCTTAGGATTTTACCTACGCGCAACGGCGCGAAGCATAGCGCAGCACTCGTCGCTTTTCGCTGCATAAAGCTGGTCAAGTGCGCTGCCCGTCGCTAGAATTGCGCACTTTTTGATCAGAGGCACACTTCAAGTGCCCATCCGTTGTCTCGTCGTGCACGACCGGCAGCGTCATTCAATACCGAGGTTAGACATGTCCACCACCATCGCAAAAGCCAACCCCAAGGTTGGCTTTGTTTCCCTGGGTTGCCCGAAGGCTCTGGTTGACTCCGAGCGCATCCTCACGCAACTGCGCATGGAAGGCTATGACGTCGTGTCCACCTACCAGGACGCTGACGTGGTGGTGGTCAACACCTGCGGCTTCATTGACTCGGCCAAGGCAGAGTCGCTGGAAGTGATCGGCGAAGCGATCAAGGAAAACGGCAAGGTCATCGTGACCGGCTGCATGGGTGTGGAAGAAGGCAATATCCGTAATGTGCACCCAAGCGTGCTCGCGGTGACCGGCCCGCAGCAGTACGAGCAGGTGGTCAACGCCGTGCACCAGGTGGTGCCGCCACGCCAGGACCACAACCCGCTGATCGACCTGGTGCCGCCGCAAGGCATCAAGCTGACCCCGCGCCACTACGCGTACCTGAAGATTTCCGAAGGCTGCAACCACAGCTGCAGCTTCTGCATCATCCCGTCGATGCGCGGCAAGCTGGTCAGCCGTCCGGTGGGTGACGTACTGGACGAAGCCCAGCGCCTGGTCAAATCCGGTGTGAAAGAGCTGCTGGTGATCTCCCAGGACACCAGTGCCTACGGCGTCGACGTGAAATACCGCACCGGTTTCTGGAACGGCGCGCCGGTCAAAACCCGCATGACCGAACTCTGCGAAGCCTTGAGCAGCCTGGGTGTGTGGGTGCGCCTGCACTACGTTTACCCCTACCCGCACGTGGACGAGCTGATCCCGCTGATGGCCGCCGGCAAGATCCTGCCGTACCTGGACATCCCGTTCCAGCACGCCAGCCCGAAAGTGCTCAAGGCCATGAAGCGCCCGGCGTTCGAGGACAAGACCCTGGCGCGCATCAAGAACTGGCGCGAGATCTGCCCGGAGCTGATCATCCGTTCGACCTTCATCGTCGGCTTCCCCGGCGAAACCGAAGAAGACTTCCAGTACCTGCTGGACTGGCTGACAGAAGCCCAACTGGATCGCGTCGGCTGCTTCCAGTATTCGCCGGTTGAAGGCGCCCCGGCGAACCTGCTGGACCTGGCCGTAGTGCCGGACGACGTCAAGCAGGACCGTTGGGAGCGTTTCATGGCTCACCAGCAAGCTATCAGCTCGGCGCGCCTGCAAATGCGCATCGGCAAGGAAATCGAAGTGCTGATCGACGAAGTCGACGAGCAAGGCGCGGTTGGCCGCTGCTTCTTCGATGCGCCGGAAATCGATGGTAACGTGTTTATCGACGATGCCAGCGGTTTGAAGCCGGGTGACAAGGTCTGGTGCACCGTGACGGACGCCGACGAGTACGATTTGTGGGCTGAAAAGCGCGACTGATAGGCGACAAAATCAAAAGCCCTGCATCTGATCAAGATGTGGGGCTTTTTTAGGTCTATCGTTTGCCCATCGCCCATCACTGGCAGGAAGCAGCGGCATGCGTCAGCATTCGGTTATCCATACCCCCAAAACCAGCGATTATCAAAAACTGACTGAAATCTGGGAGTCCTCAGTGCGGGCCACCCACGATTTTTTGCCGGACAGCTACATCGAGCGGCTGAGGCATCTGGTGCTGACCCATTATCTGGACACGGTGATGCTGATCTGCACCAAGGACTCGCACCAATGCATCACCGGGTTCGCTGGCGTGGCCGCGGGCAAGGTCGAAATGCTGTTTATCGACCCGCAGCGCCGCGGCCAGGGCCTTGGCCGGCAATTGCTGCGCTATGCCATTGAACGCATGAACGCCGACGAACTCGAGGTAAACGAACAGAACCCCCAGGCCCTGGGCTTTTACCTCAAGCAAGGCTTCGAGGTAGTCGGACGCACGGAGCATGATGGCCTCGGCCAGCCTTATCCGTTGCTGCGTCTGCGTTTGAGCCAGACGCAACAACAGGCCCGCCAGGGTTAAATGAAATAGGGCCGGGATTAACCGGCTCCAGGCAGGTACAATAGCCGCCCCCTTTTGTTACGGCCCTTGTCATGACTGACCCCATACGCCTCTCCAAACGTCTAATCGAACTGGTCGGTTGCTCCCGTCGGGAGGCTGAGCTGTTCATTGAAGGCGGCTGGGTCTCGGTGGACGGTGAAGTGATTGACGAGCCGCAGTTCAAGGTCACCACCCAGACGGTCGAACTCGACCCCGAGGCCAAGGCCACCGTGCCTGAGCCGGTGACCATCCTGCTGCACGCCCCTGTGGGCGTGGATGCCGAAACGGCCATGGCGTCGATCAGCGCCGAAACACTCTCGGAAGAACACCGCTTTAGCAAGCGCCCGCTCAAGGGCCATTTCCTGCGCCTGACCGCCAGCGCCGACCTGCAAGCCAAGGCCAGCGGCCTTCTGGTGTTTACCCAGGATTGGAAGATCCTGCGCAAGCTGACCGCCGATGCCGCCAAGATCGAGCAGGAATACGTGGTGGAAGTCGAGGGTGACATGGTTGCCCACGGCCTCAACCGCCTCAACCACGGCCTGACATACAAAGGCAAGGAACTGCCGGCCGTCAAAGCCAGCTGGCAGAACGAAAACCGCCTGCGCTTTGCAATGAAAAACCCGCAGCCGGGTGTAATCGCGCTGTTTTGCGAAGCGGTTGGCCTCAAGGTCATCGCCATTCGTCGTATCCGCATCGGCGGCGTGTCCATCGGCAAAGTGCCGGTTGGCCAATGGCGTTACCTGTCCGGCAAAGAGAAGTTCTAAGCCGCTCCCCTATTATCGACACCGCCTGCCTGGGCGGTGTCCACCGTTGAAAACCAGGATTGCCCACCATGATTCACAATGACGTACTGCGCAGCGTGCGCTACATGCTCGACATCAGCGACAACAAGATGGTCGAGATCACCAAGCTCGGCGGCATGGACGTAACCAAGGAAGACCTGCTGACCTACCTCAAGAAAGATGAGGAAGAAGGTTTCGTGTTCTGCCCGGATGAAGTCATGGCGCACTTCCTTGATGGCCTGGTGATCTTCAAGCGCGGCAAGGACGAAAGCCGTCCGCCGCAGCCGATTGAAACCCCGATCACCAACAACATCATCCTCAAGAAGCTGCGCGTGGCCTTTGAACTGAAGGAAGACGACATGCACGCCATCCTCAAGGCGGCCGAGTTCCCGGTGTCCAAGCCTGAGTTGAGCGCACTGTTCCGCAAGTTCGGCCACACCAACTACCGGACCTGCGGTGACCAGTTGCTGCGCAACTTCCTCAAGGGCCTGACCCTGCGGGTTCGTGCGTAAGCCATGAATTACCACGTCTCGCCCGTCGGTTTCGTGCGCTCCTGCTTCAAGGAGAAGTTCGCGATCCCGCGCCAACCGCAGCTGGCACCCGCCGCGCGGGGCGTGCTGGATTTGGTGGCGCCATTCGACGGGGGTGAGGCGGTGCAGGGCCTGGAGCAGGTCAGCCATGTGTGGCTGTTGTTTCTGTTCCACCAGGCCCTGGAAGACAAGCCACGCCTGAAAGTGCGCCCGCCGCGCTTGGGTGGCAACACCTCCATGGGCGTGTTTGCTACCCGCGCGACTCATCGCCCCAATGGTATTGGCCAGTCGGTGGTGAAACTGGACAGGGTCGAGCCAGGGCGGTTGTGGATTTCCGGGATAGACCTGCTTGATGGCACGCCGGTACTGGATATCAAACCGTATGTGCCGTATGCCGACATTGTCGACACGGCCACCAACGGGATCGCCAGCGCTGCGCCGCAGCTGATTCCCGTGCAATGGCTGAAGACTGCGCTGCATCAGGCGCAGAGCCACGCTCAGCGCTTGGATGAGCCGCTGGTGGCGTTGATTGAACAGTGCCTGGCGCAGGACCCACGGCCGGCGTATCAGACGCCGGGGCCGGAGCGAGAGTATGGCGCGCAGTTCTGGGATGTGGATGTGCGTTGGCACTATCCCGAGGCTGGGCTGATTTGTGTGTTGGAAGTGCTTCCAGCCAGCTGAAGAAACCGGAAGCATTTTTTGGTCTGTGTTTTTACTAACCCAGCATCACTTCTCGACGAACGCGCGCTCGATCAGGTAATCACCTGGCTCACGCATGCGTGGCGACACTTTCAGGCCGAAGCTGTTCAACACCTCACTGGTTTCATCCAGCATGCTCGGGCTGCCGCACAGCATGGCGCGGTCGTCCTCGGGGTTGATCGGTGGCAGGCCGATGTCGCTGAACAACTTACCGCTGCGCATCAGGTCGGTCAGGCGGCCTTCGTTTTCGAAGGGCTCGCGGGTTACGGTTGGGTAGTAGATCAACTTGTCACGCAAGGCCTCGCCGAAGAATTCGTTCTGCGGCAGGTGCTCGGTGATGAATTCGCGGTAAGCGACTTCGTTGACGTAACGCACGCCGTGGCACAGGATCACTTTTTCAAAGCGCTCGTAGGTTTCCGGGTCCTGGATCACGCTCATGAACGGAGCAAGGCCGGTACCGGTGCTGAGCAGGTACAGGTGTTTGCCCGGCTTCAAATCGTCAAGCACGAGGGTGCCTGTCGGTTTTTTGCTGATGATGATCTCGTCGCCTTCCTTCAAGTGCTGCAATTGGGAAGTCAGCGGGCCATCTGGCACCTTGATACTGAAGAACTCCAGATGCTCTTCCCAGTTCGGGCTGGCAATGGAGTAAGCGCGCATGAGCGGGCGGCCGTTGGGCTGTTGCAGGCCGATCATCACGAACTGACCGTTCTCGAAGCGCAGGCCCGGATCACGGGTGCACTTGAAGCTGAACAGAGTGTCGTTCCAGTGATGAACACTGAGGACACGCTCGTGGTTCATGTTGCTCATGTACGGGGGACTCCTGGAAATGGGTCTGCGCCAAAGGTGTAGATGCGCAATTGCACAGCATTCTAATGGCGGCGACAATATCTGTTAACTGGATTATTAAGATAAGGGTTATCGGTTATATCGATATGCGATTTACTCTCCGTCAACTGCAAGTCTTCGTCGCCGTCGCCCAGCAGGAAAGCGTCTCCCGCGCTGCTGGCCTTCTGGCTTTATCTCAATCCGCCGCCAGCACCTCGATCACCGAGCTGGAGCGTCAATCCAGCTGCCAATTATTCGACCGTGCGGGCAAGCGCCTGAGCCTCAACGCCCTCGGTCATCAGCTGTTGCCCCAGGCCGTGGCGCTTTTGGACCAGGCCAAGGAGATCGAGGATCTGCTTAACGGCAAGTCCGGTTTTGGCTCCCTGGCGGTCGGCGCCACCCTGACCATTGGAAATTACCTCGCCACGCTGCTGATCGGCAGCTTCATGCAGCAACATCCCGAGAGCCAGGTGAAGCTGCATGTGCAGAACACTGCACATATCGTGCACCAAGTCGCGCACTACGAAATTGACTTGGGTCTAATCGAAGGCGATTGCAGCCACCCGGACATCGAGGTGCAAACCTGGGTGGAAGATGAGCTGGTGGTGTTTTGTGCGCCGCAGCATCACCTGGCCACGCGTGGCGTGGCGACCATGGCAGAGTTGACTCATGAAGCCTGGATTTTGCGCGAACAAGGCTCTGGCACGCGCTTGACGTTTGACCAGGCCATGCGCCATCACCGCAGCGCGCTGAATATCCGCCTGGAGCTGGAACACACTGAGGCCATCAAACGGGCGGTGGAGTCAGGGTTGGGGATTGGCTGTATTTCGCGGCTGGCGCTGCGCGACGCGTTCCGACGTGGCAGTTTGGTACCGGTGGAAACCCCGGACCTGGACCTGGCCCGGCAGTTCTACTTCATCTGGCATAAACAGAAGTACCAGACCTCAGCGATGCGCGAGTTCCTGGAACTTTGCCGGGCCTTTACCGCTGGAGTCCAGCGCAGCGACGAGATCGTGCTACCGAGCATTGCCTAAGCCTTAGATCAGGATCACAGCCCACACCAGCGTGATCATGGTCAGCGCGACAAACTGCGCAGCGCTGCCCATGTCCTTGGCGTTTTTCGACAGCGGGTGGCGATCCAGGGAGATGCGGTCGATGGCGGCTTCAACCGCCGAGTTGAGCAGCTCGACGATCAAGGCCAGCAGGCACACGGCGATCAACAACGCGCGTTCGACGCGGCTGACATTCAGGAAAAAGCTCAGCGGGATCAGGATGACGTTCAGCAACACCAACTGGCGGAATGCTGCCTCGCCGGTAAAGGCCGCGCGCAGGCCATCCAGGGAATAGCCCCCTGCATTAAAGATACGCTTGATACCGGTTTGACCCTTGAAAGGCGACATAGACGTAGGCAACTGAACCAAAGAAGTGGGGAAACTAGATCACGCCAAGTCAAAAAAGCGTGAACCGCTGAACGCTCAATGCTGCGAGATTGACTCAAGTTGTTGTAGGAGCAATGCCGCCTGGGTGCGCGTACGCACGCCCAGCTTGCGGAAGATCGCCGTGACATGGGCCTTGATGGTCGCTTCCGATACGCTCAGCTCGTAGGCAATCTGCTTGTTCAACAAACCTTCGCAAACCATGGTCAGCACACGAAACTGCTGCGGCGTCAGGCTGGCCAGTCCATCGCGGGCGGCCTTGGCTTCGTCGGACACGTTAATTTCTTCAAACGCTTGCGGCGGCCAGGACACATCGCCGTCAAGCACGGTGCGCACGGCTTTCTGGATATCTTCCATGGCACTGGACTTGGGGATGAAACCACTGGCGCCAAACTCCTTGGAGCGCACCACCACATCGGCGTCTTCCTGGGCCGAAACCATCACCACGGGGATCTGCGGGTATTGCCCGCGCAACAGCACCAGCCCGGAAAAACCATAGGCACCGGGCATATTCAGGTCGAGCAGCACCAAGTCCCAGTCGGACTTTTCGGCAAGGCGGGCTTCCAGCTCGGCAATGCTGGCCACTTCGACCAGCCGCACGTCCGGGCCAAGGCCCAGGGTCACGGCTTGATGCAGCGCACTGCGAAACAGCGGGTGGTCATCGGCTATCAGGATTTCGTATGTGGCCATTGATTAAATGATCCTGTTTTTTATGGGAGCCCTGATGGGTTCAGGGCTCGCCAGTACACAAGGCGGCAGCCAGGCAGCTGTCGCCACAGGGCACGCTCGACGTCAAAAGCACCTGAAACGACGTCGAAAATTCACGGTTGCACCCCAATCGGCGCTCAGCATGCCCAGCGTAGCCTGGGGGGTCAAGCACTACGCCCACGGGCATTTTAGCGGCGTGCGGGTTGAGGGTGCCATCATGCAAACGTCGTCTGGCTATCCCGCGGGTATATAGGGAGCAAGACGAGTATGGACGATGTCCGTCGGGTCCAGGGGTAACTGGAATTTGGCCGCCAGGTAATGCGTGCTGAACACGTCGAGGTAGGCATCGAGTACTTCGCAGGCAGCCTGGTCATCGGCCAGTTCGAGGCACAGGGCGGCGACTTCGGCGGTGCAAAAATGATCATCACGCTTGGACCGGCGCAGTTTGTAGCGCGACAGTTGCTCCGGCGCCAGGCTGAGTACCGGCAAATGCTCAAGGTAGGGGCTTTTACGGAACATCTTGCGCGCTTCACTCCAAGTGCCATCCAGCAAGATGAACAACGGGCGCTTGCCCTCCTCCACATTTACTTCACTGACAACACGCTCGGGCGTCACAAATTCACCGGGGAACACGATGTAGGGCTGCCACTGCGGATCGGCCAACAAGGTGAGCAAGTCCGGATCGACTTCAGTGCGCGACCAGGCGAATGCGCTGGTGTCGTCGATTACGTCGGCGATCAGCCAGCCGGTGTTGCTGGGCTTCATCGGTTCCACGTCATGCATCAGTAGGCACATGGCAGATCGGGCCTCGACTTTGGGGCGCCAGGCACACAGGCAGTATTGCGGAATAACCCGGCAACCGGGGCAGCGTTCGGCACGCGAACCACGATTGAGGAACGGCCGCACGGCGCGAGCCAGACGCTGGGTACGCAGGCGGGAGACGGCGTGGCTCATCGGATGCGCCGGTGAAACGGGTAAATCGACACGTTGGAAACTCGTGAAAGGCTTAAGTGGCCGCAGTTTACCAGCGATACGCCTGGCTGTAGTGGCAAGGGCTCACCTATAATTGCGCGCCACTGAACGCACAGCACAGTGGCTGGTCTATGCACCAGTAACCGAATCAGGAGAGTTTCATGCTGCGTTCCATGCTGCGTCTTGTCGCCCCATCCGTCGCCCTCGCGCTGGTATTGCCCGTGTGCGCCCAGGCGGCCTCGCTGCTGGAGGCCCAAATGAACAGGAAGCTGCAAAGCGTCGCGGCTGAGAGCAATAAGGACCTGCCCCGGGAAATCGACGAAAAAACCCTGGAAGTGGCCTACACCGTTGAAGGCATGCAACTGATCGATCACCTGAGCGTGATGTCCGACCGCGCCGAACAGATGCGCGCCAACCCCAAGGCTGTGTACTTCCAGCTTGGCCAAAGCGTGTGCCTGAACAAAGGCTACCGCGAGCTGATGGCCAAAGGTGCAGTGATGCGCTACGAAATCACCGAGAACAAGACCAACCGTCCTGTGGCGTCGGTCAAATTCGTTGAAGCAGATTGCCCGGCACCGGCTGCGGCGAAAAAGAAAAAGTAGCCCTTTTACCTCCGCGCGCTGCCGTCCGGCAGCGCGCACTCCCCCCGCGCCAACTCCTTCCAGGCAACTAAGCCCCCCTATTGAGTGACCAATAAGTGGTTGCCAGCCAAGGGTTTTTCGGCCCATGATCAAGTCACTCCAGCCATTTATTCACAGCACTGTTCATGCTGTTCTGTAACATTTTCAGGGCAAAAGAAGGTTGCCCCCTGCGGCAAGCAGCGACACATGCAGTGTCGTAGCCTCCGGCGAACCTCTCGTCGGCCACCCGGGCCCTGCAAGAAGGAGACGTTGAATGCCTTACGAACCGAATGACCGCCTGCTTCGACATTTTGAAGAGAACGGGGCCGACCTCACGCAGCAGGTCGAAGCTCAACTCCAACTGATCGCTCCCAACAGCCCGAATATCCCCCTGTATCGCGACATGATCCTCACCGTGCTGCGAATGGCCCAGGACGACCGCAACCGCTGGAACGCCAAGATCACCCTCCAAGCCATCCGCGAATTGGACCATGCCTTCCGCGCGCTCGAACAGTTCAAGGGTCGCCGCAAAGTGACAGTGTTCGGCTCGGCACGCACCCCAGTGGAAAGCCCGCTGTACGCCCTCGCCCGGGAAGTCGGCGCAGCGCTGGCACGCTCGGACCTGATGGTGATCACCGGCGGCGGTGGCGGCATCATGGCCGCCGCCCATGAAGGCGCCGGCCTGGAACACAGCCTGGGGTTCAACATCACCTTGCCGTTTGAACAGCATGCCAACCCGACCATTGATGGCACTGAGAACCTGCTGTCCTTCCACTTCTTCTTTACCCGCAAGCTGTTCTTCGTCAAGGAAGCCGACGCATTGGTGTTGTGCCCAGGCGGTTTCGGCACGCTGGATGAAGCGTTGGAAGTGTTGACCCTGATCCAGACCGGCAAGAGCCCGCTGGTACCGGTAGTGCTGTTGGACGCGCCAGGCGGCGGGTTTTGGCAGGGTGCCCTGGATTTTATCCGCAGTCAGTTGGAAGCCAACCGCTATATCCTGCCTACCGACCTCAAGCTGGTACGCCTGGTGTACAGCGCCGAAGAGGCAGTGCAAGAGATCAACCAGTTTTATGCCAACTTCCACTCCACGCGCTGGTTGAAACGTGAGTTTGTAGTACGCATGAATCATCCGCTCAGTGAGCGGGCATTGGCCCATTTGCAGAGCGAGTTTGCCAGCTTGCGGCTGAGTGGGGACTTCCAGCAGCACGGGTATACCGGCGAAGAACATGACGAGCCAAGGTTCAGCCATTTGACGCGACTGGTGTTCAACTTCAACGGGCGCGACCAGGGCCGGCTACGGGAGCTGGTGGATTACATCAATTTACCGGAGAACTGGGCGCAGGCTCAGGGGAAGGCTCAGCAGCGGGTGGCGCCGGAGCCGGCGTGATTTTTTGAGCAAAAAAAAAGGCCCACTATTTTCATAGTGGGCCTTTCTTATGGCGGCTTAGGTATCTACACACTGTTGTAGTGAGCGGGCTTGTCGAATCGTCGCAGCGCCCGTTAACTAGACCAACTGCGGTCAGTCGTCCATATCCCGACCGCTCAACAAGCGACTGATCATCTCCATCGAAAACCCGCGATAACTCAGGAAGCGTCCCTGTTTCGCACGCTCTCTGGCATCAATCGGAAGATGGCCAGAAAACTTGCGCCGCCAGGTGTCTTCCAGCTGCGCCTGCCAGCTGATACCGCACTCACGCAGGGCAAGATCGATATCCGCACGCTGCAAGCCACGTTGGCTCAGTTCTTCGCGAATACGCGCAGGGCCATAGCCGGAGCGGGCTCGATAGGAGACAAAGCTTTCGAGGTAACGGGCTTCCGAAAGCAGTCCCTCTTCCGTCAAACGGTCGAGGGCAGTTTCGATCATCTCGGGTTCCCCGCCGCGCTGACGCAATTTACGCGTCAGCTCGACTCGACCATGCTCGCGTCGAGCGAGCAGGTCCATCGCGGTGCGCCGAACGGCGACGAGTGTATCCAGTACAACTGTCATCGTTTGCTTCAGATATCAGTGTCGGCTTCTTCCACTTCTTCAACCGGCTCACGGTTGGCGGCAGCTTTCACGTCTGGCGCAGGGGTCAGCAGCTTGTCGCGGATCTGCTTCTCAAGCGTGGCCGCGATGTCCGGGTTGTCTGCCAGGAACTTGGCCGAGTTGGCCTTGCCTTGACCGATCTTGCTGCCATTGTAGGCATACCAGGCACCGGATTTTTCGACGAAACCGTGCAGCACGCCTAGGTCGATCATTTCGCCGTTCAGGTAGATACCCTTGCCGTAGAGAATCTGGAATTCGGCCTGACGGAAAGGCGGGGCCACCTTGTTCTTCACGACTTTAACGCGAGTTTCGCTACCCACAACCTCGTCACCTTCTTTCACCGCGCCGGTACGGCGGATATCAAGACGGACCGAAGCGTAGAACTTCAACGCGTTACCACCGGTGGTGGTTTCTGGGCTGCCGAACATCACGCCGATCTTCATACGGATCTGGTTGATGAAGATCACCAGGCAGTTGGCGTTCTTGATGTTACCGGTGATTTTACGCAGCGCCTGTGACATCAGACGGGCTTGCAGGCCCACGTGCATGTCGCCCATTTCGCCTTCGATTTCAGCCTTGGGAACCAGGGCAGCCACGGAGTCGACCACGATCACGTCAATGGCGTTGGAGCGCACCAGCATGTCAGTGATTTCCAGGGCTTGCTCACCTGTGTCCGGCTGGGAAACCAGAAGGTCGTCCACGTTGACGCCCAGTTTGCCGGCGTATTCAGGGTCCAGTGCGTGCTCGGCGTCGACGAACGCACAGGTGGCGCCCATTTTCTGCGCCTGGGCAATCACCGACAGAGTCAGGGTAGTTTTACCGGAAGATTCAGGACCGTAGATTTCAACGATACGGCCTTTTGGCAGGCCGCCAATGCCGAGCGCAATGTCCAGACCCAGAGAGCCAGTGGAAATAGCCGGGATCGCCTGACGGTCGTGATCGCCCATACGCATTACGGCACCCTTGCCGAATTGACGTTCGATCTGACCCAGGGCCGCAGCCAAGGCTTTCTTCTTGTTGTCGTCCATTAAAGTCCTCACGTAATCAATAAGGCCGGGGCGGCCAACACCTGTATAAGTAGACAGTATTGTTCCACAAAGATCGGAGATCGCCTACCCCTGATTTTCTATTTCTGCTGCAGCTCGTCGCAACAAGCCCTCTAGCGCGGCTTTTACCGTTTGTCGGCGGACCTCGTCGCGGTTGCCGGTAAAGTGTTCGAGTTCGGCCGTGACGTCCTCTCCCACGCCAAAGGCCAGCCAGACGGTGCCCACCGGTTTGTCCGGCGAACCGCCATCCGGCCCCGCCACACCGCTGACCGCGACGGCAAATCGCGCCAGGCTCTTTTCCTGCGCGCCACGCACCATTGCTTCCACCACTTCCTGGCTGACGGCGCCAACTTTTGGAAACAACGTTTCCGGCACATTCAATTGCCGCGTCTTCTGCCGATTGGAATAAGTGACATAACCCGCCTCGAACCACGCCGAACTCCCCGGAATACGCGTGATAGCTTCCGCGATACCGCCGCCGGTGCAGGACTCGGCAGTGGTGATATGGGCGTTGAGCACCTGTAGACGGCGACCCAGTTCAGCAGCCAGTTGAGTGATTTCATTCACGGTCGTCTCCAGACGTAGGCGGGGGTTTGCTTACCCTACAGGAGCCAATCGCACGCGCAAGTGACGGACTGTCTCAAGAAGCTAGCGGGCGACGGCGCGCACGTACGCCTGACAGGCGCGCAAGGCGATCAGGGCGTTATCACCATCGTCGGTGATGCCGATAATTCGCTGAGCATGCGCCGGGTCAAGTCGGGCTCGCGGGGTTGCATGAACCACGCCGCCGGGGGGGGTGCCGGCTGGCACTGAACAGTCACTGGATGCGTCGAGAAGGACTGACAACCGTACATCAGCAGTGGCCAGCCGGTCGCGCAAAACAGCCTGATGATGGTGTGCATCGCTTAACTCCCGAGCATGTTGTGTGTCGCTGGTGCTGAGTTGTTGCTCCAGGGCCAGCCGTCTGGCCTGTTCAGCCCTCTCTTGTTGCAGGGCTGCCTGCGTCTGTGTTGCCGACAAACGTTCAATCTGCGCCCCGTACCGCCAGGACTGCACTTGCCAGATAACGGCCATCAACAGGCACACGCCGATCAGTCGGCACACACTCAGAAAACGCACAAAACCTCCTTCGCCCGCGCCCACAGCCGCAAGCGATCCTCCAGCCCGTTGAGCCCGCCGTTGATACGCCGCGTGATGGTGGTGAACTGGTCCTTGTCGGCCAGTTCGTTCAGGCCATTGCTCTGCCAGAACCAGGCCGCCGACTCGACAGCCCATTGCGGCTGCTCCAGTAACGTCGGGGCCTGTAACAAACGCTCATCGCCGAACAGCGCCCGGCTGCAGGCCAAGTAATTGCGCCGCCCGGTGATCTGGATCAGGCCTCTGCCCCGGTACTTCTGGCCGTCGCCGTCCGCTTCGGGCGTATTGCCCAAACGCGCAGCCAACAGACCCGTGTCGTACTTGCTCAGATACTGCTCGCTGCCCAGTTCGCATACGTAGCGCAACGCCCCGGACTCGTGGCCGACTTGCGCGATAAATGCTGCCGCACGACGAGCGCTGTCAATCTCGTACCGGGCAAATGCAGCATTGAACGCAGGCAGAAAAAGGCTCGCCCCACGGAAGGCTCCAGGCAGGATTTGAATCAGTTGTGGCAGTGTAATCAGCATCCATCTCACCCTGAAGAAACGTCTATTCCGACAAACCGCCCGCGGTGATCGAACTGCGATACCCCGTCACTGGGTCACCCACATTAATCACCTGGGTGATCGACCAACGCCCCTGCATATACCCAGGCCAGGTTTCATCGAGCCGCAACAACCCTTCGGCAGCCAGCAAAGGATTGCCAGGGCAATCGATCACTAACTCCAAGCCCTCACGGCCGACCCGGCGCAATTCAGCCTCGGCGACGGCGCGGGCTTCCGCTTCATTCTGAAAGCGCTGGCGCAAGGTCTTGAAGGGTGCGATCCCGACTTCAACGACGTGTTGCTTGCCTGCGGCTGCATCCCACCACGTCACGCAGCTGCCCTGGTATTTCGACCGCGTTTTATCGTTGAGCGTGGCGGTGATAAAGGCTTGATCACCAGGGTGGTTGTCCCGGGTCACAGACAACTTCACTTCCGGCAATTGCTGAAGGGTCAGTGTCCGGGTTTTTCCGGCCTCGGCGAGCACATACAGTTCGTTGAACGGTTTAGTGATCGCACAGTAGCGCTTGGCCAGACGCGTGATGAATGCCATGTCGCTTTCATTGGATTGGTCGATATGAGGCACCGCAATGCTCTCCAGAGACGGCGCCACACGCGGCGAAAACCCATGCCGGCTGACCAGTTGGCGAAACAGCGCCCCTAGAGTGGTTGGCCCGTAGCTGGCTGATCGGCGCTGGCGGTAGCCGCTTGGGTCACTTTCGCTGAAGGGCGCCGCAGTGGCGATGATCATCAAGCGCATGGGAAACAGCACGGGTGTGCGCTGGCTAATGAGAAACTGGCCTTTTTCCACCAGCCCCGACTCTTTGTAACCGACGCGCAAGCCTATCTTGCCGCTCAAGCTCGGCAAGCCATCGAGCCCTTCGATATTGAGGGTCAGTTCGAGCCGATCAGACTGGATGCCCACCCCGTCGGTGTGGCTCCAACGCATGATGCGTTGGTTGAGCAATGCTGCGTTAGCGCCGTAGAACTCTACGATTGGCGTAAATCCCTGTGCCATAAACCCTCCTCAATCCCACGCCAGAACAGGCCGAACCGCTGCCGGCCGCGCTTGCATTTCCGGCACGATCACCCACACACCCGCTGGCAGTACGGGACCGTGCTCGGTCAGTGTGGGGTTCACGCGCCACAGGGTTTCTTCGGCCGCATCATCGCAACGCCCCAGCTCACGGTAGAGCAGCAGGTTGACCGAATCACCCGCGATACTTCGGACTCTACGCATTGACGAATTCCTCCAGCTCAAGGGTCCAAGTCATCACCATCGCGGTGCCGTCGTCGATCACATTGCTCTGGGTTTCGAGCACCGAATTGATCCGCCACAGGCCCCAGTTACGGCCAATGCCGTCCACCAGCGGCAGCGGCGCTCGCTCATTTTGCAGCGCGCGCAATTCGTCCAACCGCTGCATACCTACGCCGTACATGGCCATACCATTGAATGTGAGTTTTTCCAGCTTCTGGCCGCTCTGCCGCGACTGCGACTTGCTGGCAATAATCGCCAGGTCGCTCCAGCCGCCGTCGCTGCTACGGCTAAGCGAGGAATAAGCGAAGCCCCGGGACAAACCAAAAATAAAATCGCCTAACACCATTTGTTGTCGCATCAATCACCTCCTGGATCGGCCAGTGCCGCGTTGCGTCGGATGCCCAGAGCGTCCGGAACCATGGGCATGCACCGAAATTGCAAGGCCTGGATCACTTGGTTGACGACCTGTTGGGCGTCGGCGGGGTTTACGCCGGTGATCTGGATACTGGGGGCGATAGTGACTTGGACGTCATCCGTGCGCGCCGAACTGAGTTCCTTGCTCACTGTATTGGGCGCAGGCAGGCGATCACTCTGGCCAAACAGTTTGTCACCCAGCCACGCGCCCGCATCACTGCCCAACACGCCACCGATTGCACCACCGACAGCCGTACCGACGCCGGGAAAAACCAGCGTGCCGATGGCCGCCCCGGCGGACGCGCCTGCCCAGGCACCGCCGGCGGTACTCAGGCCTGAGCCGATGGCGTTGGCGTCGCCGTTGCGCACGCCCTGGATCACGGTCAGGGTGGCCTCGGCGGTTCTCAGTGGCGCGAGACGCCGAATGCCGACGGATTCGAGTTTGGCGACGGCATCGGTCAAGGCACCCGAGGGTACGTTTGGCTGCGTTGGCGTTGGCGTTGCGACGCTTGCCCCGGCAAAGGATTGAAAGCCTTGCGGGTTCGCCCCCGTTTGAACGCCCATGGACGAGCCGCCCAAAGCCTGGCGGCTTTGTTCGAGCAGGTTAAGTCCCCCAGCACTGCGCCCGCCGTTTTTTTTGCGACCTTTGTATTTCTTGGTAGCCGTGTCCAAGACCAGATCAATCGCTTTTTCTGCAACCTTGCTTGTCAGCGCGTCCCACAATTCGCCGCCGGCCGCCTTGACCGTGCTCATCACCGCACCGTCAGCGGGTTTCTTGGGCTCATCCTTCGGCGCGCTCGTGGCGACATCGGTCGCCTTGGGCACCAGAGCATCGCTGTTGATGAACAACGTACTGTTGAGCGTCTCCAACGTCTCGCGCAACCGCAGTTGTTCCTGGGTCAAGGCGCTGATATCCACACTGAGCGTGACCAACGCAGAGCGCAGCTCCACCTGCGGCTGCGATGCACCCTCCAGGCTTACAGGTGCCGCTGCGCTCGTGGAAAACGGCGCGAGCACATTGCCAAGGTCCGCGTCGCCGATCATCCAGCGGAAGTCCTCCTGGGCGAGCCTGATCCCATACTTAGTTTCTTGCATCCCGCTCTACTCCTGTTTAACGCCAAGGCGAGTGATCGCGATGTCGTAGCGGCGCAATGCTTTGGCGGCATCCCACTCCAGGATCTCCGCCTCATTTACCGAGTAAACCAGCGGCACCACATCGAGGATCACGTCGATGTCGCGTTGCGAAAGAAAGCCGCTGGTTGATTTAAAAAATCGTCGATGCGCTCCTGCAGTTCGGTCCAGTCGGGCACGGTCAGGCCGGCGAGATCGGGGATCATCAGGCCGCTGCAGTGAGCAGTGATGAACTCGGCGCGCTCTTTGTTGGTGGCGAGTTTTTTCATCACTTTGGTGGCGCGCAGGGCGGGCATTTCCAGGGACAGCTCGGTGAAAGTGCGGCCGGCAGCATCGAGGGGCAACAGCAGTTGAACGGGCTGGTCGTGGGGCGATTCAGACTGCTCGCCCAGGAAGAACGACGCAGGACGCGTCGACATCTCGTGGACGTATTGGGCGATGGTCACGTAGTCCGGGCGCTTGAGTTGATCAAGCTCTTTTTCCGACAGGCCGGTGGCGAGTTTCGCCAGTTCGAAGAACTGGTCGTCCTCGTTCTCACCGGCCCGGGCCAGCGCATCTTTTTGCGCGGCGTAGTACAGCGGCTTGAGTTGCACCTGCTCGATCGTCGCGCCGGTGTCGGCGGTGATCGGCGAGAGCAGGCGGTGTAGCGGTGGCATCCAGGCCATGGAGCAATTCCTTGTTCAAACATCGTTGAAAAATGCCGGATATCTCAGAGCGAACACGATCAATGTGGGAGCTGGCTTGCCTGCGATGACGTCAACTCGGTACAACTGACAAACCGAGTCGCCTGTATCGCGGGCAAGCCCGGCTCCCACATGGCCCGTGCCCACTTCAGATCACGCTCGCGTTTAAGGCATCAGCACCGCGCGGCGGGCATCGCCCAGAATGTCGACGCCGTTGAGCACGAACTTCTGGGTGCGCACGTCGATGTCGATCACCGGGATACCGTTTTCCAGGCGGGTGTAGGTGCGGCAGGACAGCTCCAACGTAGTGGCAGGTTTTTCACCCATCTTCAGCGCAGTTTCGCCCAACGACTTCAACTTGCCGCCGACCGTGTGGTAAGTGAAATAGGTCTTGCCGTCCTGGTCCTGACCGGCTTCGCGCACGTTGAGCAGGATGTCATCACCCAGGCGAACGCCCAGGGCCAGCATGACTTCCGGGCCGGCGCCTTGCAGTTCCAGGGACGCGTTCAGCGCCTTGGCACTCTTGGCCATTTCCTCTGCGATAAAACGTCCGCCGGTCATCGGCTCCATGTCGAAGTCAATCTTCGGCGGAGAGAAAGAGGTGACCGTCGCGGACAACGGCAAACCTTGAAGGGTGGCCGCAATGGCCTGTCTGACTCGATTGGTAAACATTAGAGAACGTCCTCCAGGAACTGCTCGATGATTTCATCGCGGGCGTTGAGTTGATAAATCATGTGTTCGTTTGGCGCGTAGCGGCCGTAGTCGATGACGATGAACCAGGTGCCGTTCTTGTACTTCTCGACACTGTTCAGTTCGGGGTGCAAGTAGACGCTGCCGCCGGGGATGGTTTCATCGGCGACCAGGGTTTGCAGCCAGTCGTTGATGCGCTTGACCTCCTGATCCATGAAGGATTTGGTGAGGTTCTTGGCCATGGCTTTTTGACCAGCCTTGACCAGCTTGCGGCTGATGGCATCTTCCAGGCCGACGTAGCTGATGAACTTGCCGGTGATGGAACGGTTACCCAGCAGCGAGAAGCCGCCGAGAATAGTGCGGGCGTAGTAGCTCACGCCGTAGCGGTTGAGCAGGTCGCCCTCGGTGGAAGTGTCGAGGATGTTGTACTCGACCACGCGGGAAACGTCCTCGGCGAACGTCACCTGATTGCCTGGGCTTTCCCATTGCTTGACCTTGGCCAATGCGGCAATGGCGAGGGTCGATGGTGAGAGAAACACGTTTTTCTTGGCGGCCTTGGAGTACACCGATGGCATGTTGTGCACCAGCAGGCAACGGTCGAACCCCAGGTCGGCACCGCCCAGTTCGCCGCTGTAAGTCACTTGGTCGGCGACGCTCGCGTCTTTGCCATCCAGCACCACACGCGCCTTGATGCGCTTGCCGAACGAGGCGAACTCACCGGCCACGGCCTTGGTGCCGGTAAAGCCTGGAGCGCCAATGATGGTCAGGTCTTCCGGCACGCTGGCCAGGGCAGCCAGGCCGAGCTTGCGACCAGTGACCGGCTCATCGCCGCCGATCACGTTGTTCTGGGTGTCGGCCGGTGTGGCGCCCTCTTCCACGATCACCACATAAACCGGCACCTTCACCACTTTGAGGATCTGGTACACCGCGTGGAACAGCGTACCCGACTCGGTACCGGTCGGGTCCAGCAGCGCTTGGGTGGTAAAGCTGTTGATGCGGAACGGGGAATTTTTCGGGATCGACGCATGGGCCTTCGGCGCGGTGCCGACCAAGCCGATCACGTTGTCACCCAGGCCACCCATGGCCTCAGGGGATTCAGTCGCATTGACGGTGATGCCGTTGTGCTCGAAGTTCAAAACCTCAGCCATGATCAGTCAGCCTTCTTGGTGGTGGCCTTTTTGGCCGGGGTGGGGTTGAGGACGCTGGTCAGTTCCAGGCGGCCGGCGGTGCGCAGGGCGGAGGCTTCGACGTCCAGGAGGTCGAGTTCCTGACCGACGGAAGACCAATGGCCGGCGCCGGTGGGGAATGGGATGAGGACGGTGTAGGTTTGGCGGGTGGGCATAAGAGAGAATCTCCAGGCGAAAAAAAACCGCGGTGAGCGGTTTGGGTGGTCAGTTGGCGTTTATGAGGTTTGTTCGGCGAGCCCGCTTGGAGGCTCCGGGCGCTTTTCCAAATGGGGAAAATCTGCAGACTGTGGCCAGTCACGCAATAGCTGTATGTAGTTCAACAATTCGATGAACCGCTCAGGAACCAAGGTAGGCGAAACACCTAGCTCCAACTGATCCCGGTGCCTATCGCGGATTCCGGTAGCGGCTACCAACACTCGATCCCGCCATGCACGCTCCTTAGCTGCCACTTGATCGATGCTTAGCCCTGGCGGATCAATCGCGATGGGTGCACCTTGGTCATCAGCGGCAATGATCTTCCCGGCAGCGTTTTCAGCCCGGAGCTCAGCGTGACGCGCATTGGTAATTTCCTGGCAAGCCCTATCAGGCGGCTGCATGCCGGGCAGATAAAAACCACCCGTTTCTGCGCAATAAAAAATACTCATGGTTATTTTCCGATTCCGATGACGAACATATCTCGGTTGTTGGCGACTGCCGTTCCGATATCTTGCCGGTCCAGAATGACCGTGGTTTTGGTGAGGCTTCGATATTGGGCAGAAACACCATCATCGACACGGGCAAATGACGAATGCACTGCGCCAGAGATGGCGTAGCAGGCGTCAGGCCAAGCCAGAGGCCAGGTCAAGGTGGTGAACTGGTCAGCCGCCAGAGACGCACGACCGTACTGGAGCAGCAGGCCGCCGAGCCAAGTTGGAAACAGGATGTATCCGCTGGCTGCAGTGAAGTTCATGGCGAAGCCGAAACGCATTTTTTTCGGGGTTACGATTGTGGTGTCGTCGACACCTGCGTCAGTTTGGGGTTGGGTGGCAGTTCTCGCTGTGCCCTGATTGGTTTCAGTTGCCTGTGAGGCGAGTACCGAAACGTCGATGGTCCCTTGGTTGATAGGTGCATTCCAGGCTTTGATGCACCACATAACGGCCAAATTACGTGGGCGTGTTTCATCCGAGCCAGTGATGCCCGTCTTCATATCCGTTACTGCGCCGTTAACCCAAGCCGCAGCTGCACCACCTCCAGTTGGATTTGTACTGCCATAGGAGCCACCCGACCACATAGCGTGATCGTGCCTTTGCAAAGAATGAGCCTGGCCGCTACCGATCATACGACCCGTATCAACACCACGCCCATGGTCCCAGCCGCGCAAGAACTCTCCACGCGACTCCGGCAGTCGAAAATCCCCAGCTCCTTCGTCTCCTTTATTGAAAACCGCACCAAGAAACTTCGCCAAGTCCGGATATGCCGAAGCACTCTTCACGCTCCCATCAACTTCCAGGAACCCCGCCGGAACCTTATCAACAGGAAACGCAACCATCGACCCCACCGGCAACGCCGAAGACTGAGCAATCAACGTCTCAATCTCAGCCTTGGAATACGTCCCCTTCCCCAGATAATCCATCACCCAAGCCCGAGTCGCCTTCACCACCGTGTCATCAATCAACAACGTCACGACCGCCGCGTTACTCGTCTCAAAAATCGAGCGAATATAAAACTCTTTCCCCGACCCCGACGTCGCCAGCACCGGTTTATACGACTCCGGATACTTAACCACGGCATACAAAATCCCGGTATCCGTCCACAGCCCGGCTTCGCGCACATACCAGCCGCCCACATCCGACGGGATGGTGACTTCAGCCATCAACCAATTAGCGTTTTTCTCATCTTGAAACAGCGCGTTCAAAGGCCCGCGCCAGACTTCGCGTTTCAGCGCTTTTGCGCTGGCGTCAGGGTTATAGACGGCGCCGTTGCCGTCGCCGACGGACATGTGCGCCAGTTTGATCGGTACGCCGGCAGCCTTGCAGGCGGTTTCGTAGGCGATCCCCGCGTCGGTGAGCAGGGTGTAATAGTCAGCCATTTAGTGCTCCTGTGGATAAAGGGTGGTGGTTTCGACGGTGTAGAGGCCGACCGCCATAAAGGCGCGTCCGGAGGCTTGTATCCCTGCCAGGACGTTGGGGTAAATCGTGGTGAGTTCGCCGCACAGCGTGGCGGCGCCGATGCTGTGGCGGCCAGAGGCGCTAAGGCCCACGGAGATCGAAAGGATGTCGCGCTCGCTTTTGGCGTCGGCCAGACGGCGGTCGAGTCGGGCGTCGATGGCTTCGCTGTAGGGCTGTTCGGTCCAGGCCCGTACGGCAAAGCTGTAGGGCACGGCTCTGGGGGTTTGCTCGTACCAGGCGCGCACTTCGGGGCTGAGTTGCAGGCCTTTGGCGGCGTTCTCCAGAGCTTGGCGGGTGCCGGCTTGGCGGGCGGTGGGCCAGGCGAGTTTGACGGTCAGGCGCTTCTCGGCTTCGGGGGCCGTGGTGCTCCATTCGTTCACCGCACGGTCCGCGGCCAGGTAGGGCAAGAACGCCGCAGGCGTACGATCCGGGTCCATCAGTTGAGGGAAAGGTGGCGTGACCCGCTCCAGTAAATGGCCAAAACCCAGGTCCAAGGCTTTTTCCAACGGTGAGCTATTGGCCGGCAACAGGCTCGCTTTGGGCTCACTCATAGCGTGCGCACCTCCACCTCGACGCCCGTGCAATACGGGGCCTGGAACGCCGAACTGATGATCGGCTCCAGCGGTTCGAGGATCTGCAGTTGCGCGGCACCTGCGCTGTGGATCGCGTAGTCGATCCAGCTCGGGTCAACCCGCCCTTCAAGGCGATGGCAGGAGTCGGCGTAGGTTTGCAGTAGTTGCTGCGCAGCGACTTGGGTCAACCCCGAATCGGGGCCGGCGTTGATCTTGGCCACGACGCGAATTTTGTAGGGCTGAATCTGCGCACCCTGGACGCTGACGAGGTCAGTCTCCGGGCGTACATCCGGCCGTGCGAAATGGCGACGAACACCGTCAAGCAAACCGGCGGACGGTGTGCCATCTCCGTCTCTTGAAAGCACGGTGACCATCACTTCGCCAGGGGCGGTGCGCCGACCATTGCCGTCCTTGACCTGAGCCGCATAGCCGTCCGCGTCGAAGGTGTAGCTGACGGTCACCACGCCGGACGTGGCGCTTTGCACCTTGACCGAAGGCCGCTCGCCAAGGGTGAACACCTCACGGCGATACTGCATGCGCGACCCCGCCGCCGGGGCATGCGGTGCCAGGTAGTAACGCAGACGGGCGTCGTCGTCGCTCTCCAGAATCGGCGGCACCGGCGGGAACGCCGCTGGGTCGCCGGGGTCGAGCACTTGGCGCTCCAGGCCCATATCGGCCAGGCGCGCATCCAGGTTGCTGCCGGTAGCCCACCACGCCAACATCTGCTTGATGCGGGCGTTGTACTTGCGCTCATGGGTTTGCAGGCGCACGCAAAACGCCTCCAGGGCCAGGGTCAGCAGCTCGCTTTCATTGTCGAGACTGACCTTGAGTTTGGCCGCGCTTGGCGGCGCTCGGGTGGCCACGTAATCGACGACGAAGGCCTTGAACTCAGCCAACAAAGGTTCGAACTCATCGACCGCGATAATCGCCGGTTCCGCCAGTTGGTTCTGGCCAGGGATCAGCATGCTCATGTCACGACCTCGAAAGATTGTTGGCGGTTTTTCCAGGTACCGGCAAAACGCAGCAACAGGCCGGCGCCCTGGCGGGTGGCGACGATGACCTGGGGTTGAAAGTCGGCGATGCCGTTCTGGGTGTTGTAGAACGCCTGAGCGGCGTGGCTTTGGGCGAGGATCAGCACGTCGTCGCCAAGGTTCTGGCCAAGCAGTTGTGGTATCAGCGACCCATACAGCGGACGCTTCTGGCGAGTGCCCACGGGAGTGGTCAGCGCTCGGGTGGCGCGCTGCACGAACTGCAGCCAGTCATCGACGGCTGCCCCGGTGTTCCTATCGATTCCGATCATGGCAAATCCTTATGCGCTACTGATCACGCGGCCTTGGTGATCCACCACCGGGCCGCTCAAATGCACACCGGCAGCATCCAGCAATAAGCCGCAGGCGCCGAGTTGCAGGGTGATGCTCTGGGCATTCATCGTCAGGCTGGCGGCGCCGACCTTGACGTCGACCTGTTCGCGGGAGCCGCTGAACGTGGTTGGGCCGTTAACCCAGTTGAAGACGTGGCTGGCGTCGTCGTAATCGCTTTGGGTGCCGTCCTGATGGCGACGTCGCGTCAATGAGGTAACACCGGAAACAGGCGGAAAGAGACTACTGTTGAGGCCGAACAAGGCTACGGACTGCGCGCCCCCTTCCCCGCCGCCGTAGTTGAGCAGCAAGCATTGTTCACCCACTGACGGGATACGGGTTTCCGTTTGCGCCCCAGCGCTCGGGTTAAAAAACCGGATCGCCGGGCTGAGCAAATCTCCGTGGCTGACCTTGCAGGTATTGCTGGCGGCGTCGACCTCCTGACACACGCCAATGCGGCAGAAACTTTCTGCGCGTCGATACAAGTCTTCGAGCTGGGCTTCCATTTCCGCCAGGCGCTCGACAATCGGCCCCAACTGCATGCGTAACAATGCGTCAAACATGGGCTACTCCTGCAGCGGGCGATATTGGTCCGGATCGTCGATGTCGGAGACTTCCCAGGTGCGAGCAAACAGCGGTTTGCCGGTGGGATCTTCGAGCAGCGACGGGCCGAGGTAGATGTTTTGGGTAAAGGACACGGTCCAGGTGTCGTAGTCCGTTTCCGCCCCGTTAAGACCAGAAGGCGCCGCGACAATCGTGGCGGGCAAATCGCACTGATCGGGCGGCAGGCCCCAACGGTTATCCAAGGCCAGGTCCATCAATTGGCTGGCCAGGTCGCAGGCGTCAAAGGGCGCGGACCCGCTGGCGACCATGGCCTTGAGTGAAACCGACAAAGCGTGTGCCTTGCGCCCGGCAAGGGAGCGCCCCCCCGGGCCGTTGCGCTCCACGCTGATCAAAATCCCGGTTTTATCTCCTGTTCCGGAGAAGTCCTGGTGGTTGCCTACTAGCAGTTGTGGGAAAGCGCTTTTCAGCGCGTCCGCAATCGCCACAGGCAGTTGGGAAGGTTTTTCGAGAAGTGTCATCTGCTTGCATCCTTGCAGCGGTTACTGCTGATCCGGGCGAGAGTTCGGGGGCTCGTTGACCCCAATGCGCTTGGCCGCCCAGCGTTCATAGAGGCCGATGGCCACGTCCGCGCCGGCCATGGCGGTCAGGCAACCTATGGCGCCGGCGGTCCAGATCGACATGCCGGCGGCGTAGCACAGCATCAACGCCGATACCCCGCAGACCATGCACGCCCCGGACCGCAGCGCCAGGCGCCGGATCAGCGACCAACCGCGGGCGCCCTCCTTGTCGGCGCGCCACATTTCGCCGGACACCCCACCCACCAGGGCCAGTGCGATCACCAGCCAGATAGGCATTTCCGCTAACACTTGCTGCTCGTTTGTCATGTCACGCCTCCTGGCTGAGCCTGCCGGCAAAGGGCCGGTTTCTGGGTAAATCCATTTACAGGTAGGCATTCCAAAAAGCCCGGTTGCCCGGGCTTTTCAGTAATGCGGTCCCGCTTCGAACTGTCGGCGCTACTGGCGCGGTACGGTTCTTTCATCAATTTTTTCCGACCACGATCCCTGTCTGCCGGATAACTGCTTCTGGTGCTTTACGCTGCACACCCGGGTCAGTTGCCAACCCTCTGAACCGTTGAGGCCGGTTCATCGCTGCCTGTTCTTGTAATGCGGTGAAACTAAAGAGCGTCGGCATCCTTGCCGGTGTTACCTGGCGTCCCTGCCATCGCTCAGATGGCATCCTTGCCGATGTTGCGTGCCGTCCTTGTCTTCCTTGGCAGCATCCTTGCCGCCTCCACCAGGCCTTGTTGGCTGGCTTGAGATGAAGAATATGCATGTATGCATATACAGTCAATGCACAAATGCATTTATTTTTACCATTAAAATGCATTAATGCATTTTCAGCCTTGCACACCGAGGGTTTGGGGTTTTCTACGGGCGAAAAAAAACCCGCGCATTGGCGGGCTTCGTCTTACGTGAGGAGGTTATCGGGCGTACATACCCCACCAGAACACATGACCGAGGATGCTGATCTGCTCATCCTGGATGTCCTGAAAGCTGTAGTCCTCATCCGGATGCTCATCACGGTTGAAACTGCGTAGGCGAATCCCGGAAGGCAGGCGATAGAGCTGTTTCACGCGCAGTTGGCCATTGTGATTGATGGCGTACAGGTCGCCATCGACGATATCACCAATGCCACTCTTGCCCGCATTCACCCCAACCGTCGCGCCATCACGCAACACCGGCAACATACTGTTGCCGCGCACCGTCACACACTTGGCCTGGTCGAACTGCACACCGTTATGCCGCAGGCTGCGCTTGCCAAATCGCAGGCTGGCCTTCTCGCTTTCCTCGATGACGAATCTTCCTGATCCAGCAGCCAATTCAACCTCGCGCAGAAAAGGGATCGACACCTCGTCATCATTAACGGGCGTGTCGTCGTCCCACAGGCTTATGTCCTTGAGTTCCGAATGCATCGGGTCGCGCCCGTCATCGTGCAAAGCCCCCACCGCCGCGCGGCCGCGCAGTTGGTCGGTGCTCACGCGGAAGTACTCGGCGATGCGCGAGATGTGCTTGTCCGACGGATCAACGATCTTGCCGCTGAGGATCCGGGACAACGTGGATTGAGGCACGCCGGTACGCCGGTGAAGCTCCGTGGGGGAGATCCGGTCGCGGTCCAGCAGCTCGCGTAAGACGATAGAAACGTTGCGTTTTTGCATAACGGGCATAGTGACGGGAGTTTTTGGGGCTGGCAAATGCTAATTTGCATTCTTATGCATAAATCATGCATTTACCAGGCCGACCTACCTATCTTGATGTGGACTGCGAACCCCCGACCTCGCGTGTTAATCTTGCGCCCATTGCAAAATCAGCTGGGCCGAGCGCCCCACCTTTGCCCCATCACTTTCAACGAATTTGCCTATAACCTAATGAGTAAAAACAGCTCCGATCTGTCCTCCCACACGCCGATGATGCAGCAGTACTGGCGCCTGAAAAACCAGCACCCTGATCAGTTGATGTTCTATCGCATGGGCGACTTCTACGAGATCTTCTACGAAGACGCGAAAAAGGCCGCCAAATTGCTGGACATCACCCTGACCGCGCGCGGGCAGTCGGCGGGGCAGTCGATTCCAATGTGTGGGATTCCTTACCATTCGTTGGAAGGCTACCTGGTCAAGCTGGTGAAACTGGGCGAGTCGGTGGTGATCTGTGAGCAGATCGGCGATCCGGCGACCAGTAAAGGGCCGGTTGAGCGTCAGGTGGTGCGCATTATTACGCCGGGGACGGTGAGCGATGAAGCGCTGCTGGATGAGCGTCGCGATAACCTGATCGCCGCGGTGCTGGGTGATGAGCGTCTGTTCGGGCTTTCGGTGCTGGATATCACCAGTGGCAACTTCACTGTGCTGGAGATCAAGGGCTGGGAGAATCTGCTGGCGGAGTTGGAGCGCATCAATCCGGTGGAGTTGTTGATTCCGGATGATTGGCCGAAGGACCTGCCAGCGGAAAAACGTCGTGGGACCAAACGTCGTGCCCCGTGGGATTTTGAGCGTGACTCGGCATTGAAAAGTCTGTGCCAGCAATTCTCGGTGCAGGACCTCAAAGGCTTCGGCTGCGAAACCCTGACCCTGGCCATTGGTGCCGCCGGTTGCTTGCTTGGCTATGCCAAGGAAACCCAGCGCACGGCCCTGCCGCATTTGCGTAGCCTGCGCCATGAGCGCCTGGACGACACCGTTGTGCTCGATGGTGCGAGCCGTCGCAACCTGGAGTTGGACACCAACCTGGCCGGCGGGCGCGATAACACCCTGCAATCGGTGGTTGACCGTTGCCAGACCGCCATGGGCAGCCGTTTGCTGACCCGTTGGCTGAACCGTCCGTTGCGGGATTTGAGCGTGCTGCAAGCGCGTCAGTCGTCTATTACCTGTCTGCTGGACGGCTATCGCTTTGAAAAGCTGCAGCCGCAGTTGAAGGAAATCGGCGATATAGAGCGCATTCTGGCGCGGATCGGCCTGCGCAACGCGCGCCCGCGTGACTTGGCGCGTCTGCGCGATGCCCTCGGCGCCTTGCCGCAACTGCAAGTAGCGATGACTGAACTGGATACGCCGCACCTGCAACAGCTTGCGGTAACCGCTGGCACCTACCCGGAACTGGCGACGCTGTTGGAAAAAGCCATCATCGACAACCCGCCCGCGATCATCCGCGACGGTGGCGTATTGAAGACCGGTTACGACAGCGAGCTGGATGAACTGCAATCCCTGAGCGAAAACGCCGGGCAGTTCCTGATTGACCTGGAAGCCCGCGAAAAAGCCCGTACCGGCCTGGCCAACCTGAAAGTCGGCTATAACCGCGTGCATGGCTACTTTATTGAGTTGCCCAGCAAGCAGGCCGAGTCGGCACCTGTCGACTATCAACGTCGCCAGACCCTCAAGGGTGCTGAGCGTTTTATCACGCCGGAGCTGAAAGAATTCGAAGACAAGGCGCTGTCGGCCAAGAGCCGCGCCTTGGCTCGGGAAAAAATGCTCTACGAAGCGTTGCTGGAAGACTTGATCAGCCAACTGGCGCCGCTGCAGGACACCGCCGCCGCCCTGGCCGAACTGGACGTGCTGAGCAACCTAGCCGAACGTGCGCTGAACCTTGACCTGAACTGCCCGCGTTTTGTCAGCGAGCCGTGCATGCGTATCGTGCAAGGTCGCCACCCTGTTGTAGAGCAGGTGCTGACCACCCCGTTCGTCGCCAACGACCTGTCGCTGGACGACGACACCCGCATGCTGGTCATCACCGGTCCGAACATGGGCGGTAAATCCACCTATATGCGTCAGACCGCCTTGATTGTGTTGCTCGCACATATCGGCAGTTTTGTCCCGGCCGCGAGTTGCGAGCTGTCACTGGTTGATCGCATTTTCACCCGGATCGGTTCCAGCGATGACCTGGCCGGTGGCCGTTCGACCTTTATGGTGGAAATGAGCGAAACCGCCAATATTTTGCACAACGCCACCGAACGCAGCCTGGTATTGATGGACGAAGTGGGACGCGGCACCAGCACCTTCGACGGCCTGTCCCTGGCCTGGGCGGCGGCCGAGCGCCTGGCGCATTTGCGCGCCTACACGCTGTTCGCCACCCACTATTTCGAACTGACCGTTCTACCGGAAAGCGAACCACTGGTGGCCAACGTGCACTTGAACGCCACCGAGCACAACGAGCGCATTGTGTTCCTGCACCATGTGTTGCCGGGGCCTGCCAGCCAGAGTTACGGCTTGGCCGTGGCACAACTGGCCGGTGTGCCGAACGATGTGATCACCCGCGCTCGCGAACACCTCAGCCGGCTGGAAACCACGGCGCTGCCCCATGAAACCGTGGTCGCCAGCGCTGCCAAAACCTCCAACAAGCCGGCCGCGCCGCACCAGAGCGATATGTTCGCGAGCCTGCCCCATCCGGTACTGGATGAGCTGGCAAAGCTTGACCTGGACGACTTGACGCCGCGAAAAGCGTTGGAATTGCTCTATGCACTGAAGACACGGGTCTAACGCAGACGCTTGCAAGCTGATATTATCTCGCGCGGTTTGGGATGCTGCGGGCGTTTAGCCTGGCCTGCAGATTATCGCTCCCGAACCTCGCGAACCCCGCCATAAGGGGTTTCGCTGCCGCCGCCTGAGGAGAAAATTAGAAATGACCTTCGTCGTCACCGACAACTGCATCAAGTGCAAGTACACCGACTGCGTAGAAGTGTGTCCGGTGGACTGCTTCTACGAAGGCCCGAATTTCCTGGTTATCCACCCGGATGAGTGCATCGATTGCGCCCTGTGTGAGCCTGAATGCCCGGCCGTCGCTATTTTCTCCGAGGATGAAGTCCCGGCAGAGATGCAGCAATTTATTCAGTTGAACGTCGAGCTGGCGGAAATCTGGCCGAACATCACTGAGCGCAAGGACCCGATGCCGGACGCAGCGGAGTGGGATGGCAAAAAAGGTAAGATTGCAGAGCTCGAACGCTAATAGCGTCGCCCCCCTAAAAGGCCCCTTGCGGGCCTTTTTGCGTTTCTGGATGGCGGGTTTCACTTTTCTACAGACAAAAAAAAAGGGGCGGTATGACCCGCCCACATTTTTTCCCTAGTCCCTTTATTCCTTTTCATCATCCTGATGAGTCGCATCCTGCGACGTTCCTTCAACCATCGTTCCTTGATGGCTGTGCCAATCCGTGGACACAGGGCTGATGTTAGAGAGTTCCAAAGGAAGTTCAACGGCATCCAACCCATTGGCTGGCAGGCTCTCGCGGGCACCATGAAATAATTAATTGTTATATTTCAATTAGATAGAAAAAGCTCTCGAAGAACTGGGCCGCACAAGACGGGTAAAAAAACCAATCGCTTACGAAAAAGTAAGTAAATGCTTACGCGACCAATTGCGTAAATGCGTAACCGCCACCGCTTGACCGCCCTCCAGACATGAGAAAGCCCCGACAGGGTCGAGGCCTTTTCCCTGCATCACCCTCAGTCGTCGCTGACGGTAATAGTCGGCATGGCCGGCGCTGCAGCTTCCTGCAGGACGATTCGCGCGCCGACGTGACGTGCGAGCTCCTGATAGATCATGGCGACCGGGCTATCCGGTTCGGCTACTACGGTGGGCTTGCCGCCGTCCGCCTGCTCACGGATCAGCATTGACAGCGGCAACGAGGCCAACAGCTCCACACCGTATTGAGTCGCCAGTTTCTCGCCACCGCCCTCACCAAACAGATGCTCGGCGTGGCCGCAGTTGGAGCAGATATGCACCGCCATGTTCTCAACCACGCCCAGCACCGGGATATTGACCTTGCGGAACATCTCCACGCCTTTTTTCGCGTCGAGCAGCGCTAGGTCCTGGGGGGTGGTGACAATCACCGCGCCGGCCACCGGGACTTTCTGCGCCAGGGTTAGCTGGATATCGCCGGTGCCTGGTGGCATGTCGATCACCAGGTAATCCAGATCACCCCAAGCGGTCTGGGTGACCAGTTGCAGCAACGCGCCGGAAACCATCGGCCCGCGCCAGACCATCGGCGTGTTGTCATCGGTGAGGAAAGCCATGGACATCACTTCCACGCCCAAGGATTCGATAGGCACGAACCACTTCTGGTCCTTGACCTTCGGCCGAGTGCCTTCGGTAATGCCGAACATCACACCTTGGCTCGGGCCATAGATATCGGCGTCGAGAATGCCCACGCGCGCACCTTCACGAGCCAGAGCCAGCGCCAGGTTGGCCGCCGTAGTGGACTTACCCACGCCGCCCTTGCCGGACGCCACGGCGACAACGTTCTTGACGTTGGCCAGACCCGGAATCTGCGCCTGGGCCTTGTGCGCGGCGATCACGCATTGAATGTCGACCTTGGCCGACCGTACGCCGTCCAGGCCTTCGATGGCCATTTGCAGCATCTGCGCCCAACCGCTCTTGAAAAGGCCTGCGGCATAGCCCAATTCCAACTGGACCGACACCTGGTCGCCGCGGACTTCGATGGCGCGCACACAGCCGGAGCTGACCGGGTCCTGGTTCAAATAGGGGTCGGTGTACTGGCGAAGAACGGCTTCCACCGCTGCGCGATTGACGGCGCTCATGGGCTACTCCCGAAAAAAGACTGACTGAAACAGGCGGCTATCCTAACCGTTCCAGCCGCCCAACGGCATGCTTTCGCAGGTTCGGAAGATTCTGAAACGGCGCCACGGGGTGAAATATATTTCCCGGCGCTTTATAGTGGCCGACCTCCGTTTCATCAAGTAGCCGAGCCCCATGTCCGAGCCACGCAAGATTCTCGTCACCAGCGCCCTGCCCTATGCCAATGGTTCGATCCATCTTGGCCATATGCTTGAGTACATCCAGACCGATATGTGGGTGCGCTTCCAGAAGCATCGCGGCAATCAATGCATTTATGTCTGCGCGGACGACGCCCACGGTTCGGCCATCATGTTGCGCGCCGAAAAGGAAGGCATCACCCCGGAACAACTGATCGCCAACGTGCAGGCTGAACACAGCGCCGACTTTGCCGAGTTCCTGGTGGATTTCGACAACTTCCACTCGACCCACTCCGACGAAAACCGCGAACTGTCGAGCCAGATCTACCTGCGCTTGAAAGACGCCGGACACATTGCCCAGCGTTCGATCACGCAGTATTTCGACCCGGAAAAGAAAATGTTCCTGGCCGACCGCTTCATCAAGGGCACCTGCCCGAAATGCGGCACAGAAGACCAGTACGGTGACAACTGCGAAAAATGCGGTGCTACTTATGCACCGACTGACTTGAAGGATCCGAAGTCGGCGATCTCCGGCGCCACGCCGGTGCTCAAGGATTCCCAGCACTTCTTCTTCAAGCTCCCGGATTTCCAGCAGATGCTGCAAACCTGGACGCGCAGCGGCACGCTGCAGGACGCCGTCGCCAACAAGATCGCCGAATGGCTGGATGCCGGCTTGCAGCAGTGGGACATCTCCCGCGACGCGCCGTACTTCGGCTTCGAGATCCCGGGCGAGCCGGGCAAGTACTTCTATGTGTGGCTGGACGCGCCGATCGGCTACATGGCCAGCTTCAAGAACCTGTGTGATCGCACGCCTGAGCTGGACTTCGATGCCTTCTGGGCCAAGGATTCCACCGCCGAGCTGTACCACTTCATCGGCAAGGATATCGTCAACTTCCACGCCCTGTTCTGGCCCGCGATGCTTGAAGGTTCGGGCTACCGCAAGCCAACCGGCATCGCGGTGCACGGCTACCTGACGGTCAATGGCCAGAAGATGTCCAAGTCCCGTGGCACCTTTATCAAGGCGCGCACCTACCTGGACCACCTGTCGCCGGAATACCTACGCTACTACTACGCCTCCAAGCTGGGCCGTGGCGTCGATGACCTCGACCTGAACCTGGAAGACTTCGTACAGAAGGTCAACTCGGACCTGGTCGGCAAGGTCGTCAACATCGCCAGCCGTTGCGCCGGGTTTATCCACAAGGGTAACGCCGGTGTACTGGTGGCCGAGAACGCCGCGCCGGAACTGACGGAAGCGTTCCTGGCCGCTGCGCCAAGCATCGCCGACGCCTATGAAGCCCGCGACTTTGCCCGCGCGATGCGCGAGATCATGGGCCTGGCCGACCGCGCCAACGCGTGGATCGCCGACAAGGCGCCGTGGTCGCTGAACAAGCAGGAAGGCAAGCAGGCAGAAGTCCAGGCGATCTGTGCAACGGGCATCAACCTGTTCCGCCAACTGGTGATTTTCCTCAAGCCGGTGCTGCCATTGTTGGCCGCGGATGCCGAGGCGTTCCTCAATGTGGCGCCGCTGACCTGGAACGATCACGCCACCTTGCTCAGCAACCATCAGTTGAACGAGTTCAAGCCGCTGATGACCCGTATCGACCCGGTTAAAGTCCAGGCCATGACCGACGCTTCGAAAGAAGACCTGGTTGCCAGCCAGACCGACACCGGCTCGGCTGCGCCAGCCGGCAACGGTGAGCTGGCCAAAGACCCGATCTCGCCGGAAATCGACTTTGATGCCTTCGCTGCCGTGGACCTGCGTGTCGCGCTGATCGTCAAGGCTGAAGCCGTGGAAGGGGCTGACAAGCTGCTGCGCCTGACACTGGACATCGGTGACGAGCAACGCAACGTGTTCTCCGGGATCAAGAGCGCTTACCCAGACCCGTCCAAGCTCGACGGTCGCCTGACCATGATGATCGCCAACCTCAAGCCACGGAAAATGAAGTTCGGTATTTCCGAAGGCATGGTCATGGCGGCCGGCCCTGGTGGTGAAGAGATCTACCTGCTGAGCCCTGACAGCGGCGCCAAGCCGGGTCAACGGATCAAGTAAGCCTATGGGCCTGCTGCAAGCGAATTAGGTCTACTGTAGGAGCCCGGCTTGCCGGGCGCCTACAAATCCACAACACGCCCGTTCGCTCAACGGCATGCCAATGATCACCCCATGACTCTGATTCAACGTATCGACGCGCTGCTGCCGCAAACCCAGTGCGGCAAATGCGGGCATCCCGGCTGCAAACCTTACGCCGAGGGTATTGCTAGAGGCGAGGCGATTAACAAGTGCCCGCCTGGCGGACAGGAGACCATTGCTGGCCTTGCGCAACTACTGCGTGTGCCCGTGCTGGAACTGGATACCAGCCGTGGGGAAGCTGCGGCCCAGATCGCCTATATTCGCGAGGCCGAGTGCATCGGCTGTACCAAATGCATCCAGGCCTGCCCGGTGGATGCCATTGTTGGCGCTGCCAAGCTGATGCACACCGTGCTCATTGACGAGTGCACCGGTTGCGACCTCTGCGTTGCACCATGCCCTGTAGACTGCATTGAAATGCGCCCGACAGCCACCGTATTGCCAATTGTCGGCGGCCTGGCCGCCAATGATCAGCAACGCCATGAACGAGGGCTCAAGCGCGATCGCGCAAGGCGGCGTTATGAACAACGCAATGCGCGGCTGCAGCGGGAAGAATCGCAAAAACTCGCCGAACGCCTGGCTCGGGTCAAACGCCCAGTACCGGTTTTACCTGTAGACGTCGGTACCGCGCAGGATGCGGCGATCAAAAAAGCTAAAATCACGGTCGCAATGAGTCGCGCCCAACTGCATAAATCCTTGAAGGCTTTCGGTCACCCGCCAACCTATGAACAACAGTCGCAGTTGATCGTCCTGCAGCAGCAGTACGAAGCGGCAGAACAAGCGCTGGCGACCCTGGAACCGGGCACCGCATCGAAGGCCGTCGGTACGACCATGAATATGGCCGACCTGAAACGCGCCAAAATCCAGCTGGCGATGCGCCGTGCGGAATTGAAGAAAGCCCAGGACCTGAACGCCGACTCGCAGCAAGTGGCCGAGGCACAACACAACCTCGATGAGGCGCAGCGCCAAGTCGATGCCCATGGCAAGATCTGATCCGCAAAAACCTGCTGTGTGTATTGCTACAATGCCGCCGACCGACTCCTAGGAACGCCCCACCCTATGAACGCCGCAAAACGCCTGGAAATTTTCCGCAGGCTTCACGAAGACAATCCGGAACCCAAGACCGAACTGGCTTACACCACGCCGTTCGAGTTGCTGATTGCGGTGATCCTGTCGGCACAATCCACCGACGTCGGCGTCAACAAGGCCACGGCGAAGCTGTATCCCGTGGCGAACACGCCGGAAGCGATGTATGCCCTGGGTGTGGACGGGTTATCGGAGTACATCAAGACCATTGGCCTGTACAACAGCAAAGCCAAGAACGTTATCGAGACATGCCGCCTGCTGGTCGAGCGGCATGGCAGCCAAGTGCCGCAAACCCGTGAGGAACTGGAAGCCCTGCCGGGCGTTGGCCGTAAGACCGCTAACGTGGTGCTCAACACCGCATTCCGGCAACTGGCCATGGCCGTGGACACCCACATATTCCGGGTCAGCAACCGCACCGGTATAGCCCGCGGGAAGAACGTGGTGGAGGTGGAAAAGCAGCTGATGAAGTTCGTGCCCAAGCCCTATCTGTTGGACTCCCACCACTGGCTGATCCTTCACGGGCGCTATGTTTGTCAGGCTCGCAAGCCACGCTGCGGCAGCTGTCGCATCGAAGACTTGTGCGAATACAAGGAAAAGACGTCCGACGATTGAGGGATCATTGGTTTTCTCGATCAGTCGATTGAAAAAATCTTTTTTACCGGATCATGGATTATCGTTATAAGGGGCGCCAACGGCAGTCTTAGCCCGGAGTGAACCTTATGAGCACTGGCAAAGAACAACTGGAAGTGGAAGACGACCTCGTTGAATCGGATGACGATGTGGTCGAGGCACCAGTGGCAGAGGTCGCCAAGACCAATTTGAGCAAACGCCGCACCATCGACAACCTGCTGGAAGAACGACGCTTGCAAAAACAGCTGGCCGATTACGACTTCGATCTCTAATCGAGCGGTCGACGGCCGGAAGCCTCCCTCACGGAGGCTTTTTTCTGCCGTTTATCCAAGCAATACGTGGTGCACTGCCCTCTTCTATACCAAGCCGTTGCGCTGGGCCAGTTCAATCAGGTCTACGAGGGAGCGTGCGTTCAGCTTGAGCAGCAAACGTGTCTTGTAGGTGCTGACGGTCTTGTTGCTGAGGAACATACCGTCGGCGATCTCCTTGTTGGTTCGGCCCCTGGCCAACTGCTGCAATACCATCATTTCCCGTCCCGACAGGCGCTCGACCATATCAGCCTCACTGGCATTACCCATGGTGGAGCGTACCGAGTTGAGCGCCTGATTCGGGAAGTAGCTGTAGCCCGACAAGACCGCCTTGATCGCACTCAGCAGCTCGGTCAGGTCCTGTTGCTTGCACACGTAGCCGGCAGCCCCCGCCTGCATGCAGCGCATGGAGAAATGGCCAGGGGCCTGGGACGTAAGCACCAACACCTTGAACGGCGCGGGCTGTTTGGTAGAGGAAAGCCGGCAAATAACTTCCAGGCCATCAAGTTTGGGTATCCCAATGTCCAGTATGACAATGTCCGGCATATGCTCTCGCGCAAGTTGCAACGCATCGACACCGTTATCGGTCTCGGCAACGACCTCATAACCATGACGTTCCATTAGCATACGCACAGCAAGACGAATGACGGGATGATCATCCACGATCAGCACTTTATTCATGAGAAAGTCCAATTTCGCTGTTCGAATTATTTAGAGCAAGCACAATAGCCTAGTCGTTTACTAGTTGGCATAGCATTCCCCCCCAAGCATTAGCAAGCAGAGACCCAACTCACAACGATAAAGGAATTGCCCTACAAAAAAACGCCGTCTCAGATGTATCCAGTTTTATGGATCCTTTCAGAACTTTCCGGGGACTTACATACTTTGAGTGAAATATCCATGACGTATGGGGCGCAGGGTAAACGCGCCGCACGTAACTCTCAGGAAATACCCCTTGCCTCTGGCCCGCTGCCGACAAAGCCGGCACGAAAAAACGGGTCGATTTAGTTCCATTCAACATATCCACTTACTTCCATATTTCCTACAGACCATTCTGCGACTTATACATTCACGGCACTTACATGAGTGAATTTTCTGTAAGACCAGTTCCTACGCAGATGTAAAAAATTCATTCCCCCTACAAACTTTCAACAACAGTTCATTCAAGACCATCACTTGAGAGAGACCTCGGCAAAAAAAAAAAACATCAACACATGTTTAAGCGCTATAAACACTCCAAGTGCGGACAAAATCCTAGGCAAAAAAAAATGGCCCCTTGTACAAGGGGCCATTTTTCACAGCGCGCGCAAACTTAGAACAACGAGCGACCTTTGTTGGCAGCAATGCGCATGCGCAATGCATTCAACTTGATAAAGCCTGCTGCGTCCGCCTGATTGTAGGCGCCGCCGTCTTCTTCGAAAGTGGCGATATTGGCATCGAACAGCGAGTCATCGGACTTGCGACCGGTCACAATCACGTTGCCCTTGTACAGCTTCAGGCGCACAACGCCGTTTACGTGGGCCTGGGAAGCGTCGATCATTTGTTGCAGCATCAGACGCTCAGGGCTCCACCAGTAGCCGGTGTAGATCAGACTGGCGTACTTGGGCATCAACTCGTCTTTGAGGTGAGCCACTTCGCGGTCCAGGGTGATGGACTCGATAGCGCGGTGGGCACGCAGCATGATGGTGCCACCCGGGGTTTCGTAGCAGCCACGGGACTTCATGCCCACGTAGCGGTTCTCGACGATGTCGAGACGGCCGATGCCGTGTTCGCCACCGATACGGTTCAGGGTCGCCAGTACGGTGGCCGGGGTCATTTCGACGCCGTCCAGCGCGACGATGTCGCCGTTGCGGTAGGTCAGTTCCAGGTATTGGGCTTTGTCAGGAGCGTTCTCTGGGGAGACGGTCCATTTCCACATGTCTTCTTCGTGTTCGGTCCAAGTGTCTTCCAGCACACCGCCTTCATAGGAGATGTGCAGCAAGTTGGCGTCCATCGAGTACGGGGACTTCTTCTTGCCATGACGCTCGATCGGGATCGCGTGCTTTTCAGCGTAATCCATCAGCTTTTCACGGGACAGCAGGTCCCATTCACGCCAAGGAGCAATCACTTTCACGCCAGGCTTGAGCGCATAGGCGCCCAGTTCGAAACGCACCTGGTCGTTGCCCTTGCCGGTAGCGCCATGGGAAATGGCGTCGGCGCCGGTTTCGTTGGCGATTTCGATCAGGCGCTTGGCGATCAGCGGACGTGCGATGGAAGTACCCAGCAGGTACTCGCCTTCGTAGACAGTGTTGGCGCGAAACATCGGGAAAACGAAATCGCGGACGAATTCTTCGCGCAGGTCATCAATGTAGATCTCTTTCACGCCCATGGCTTGCGCCTTGGCACGTGCAGGTTCGACCTCTTCGCCCTGACCCAGGTCAGCGGTGAAGGTCACCACTTCACAGTTATAAGTATCCTGCAGCCACTTGAGGATCACCGAAGTGTCCAGGCCGCCGGAATACGCGAGAACGACCTTGTTTACGTCGGCCATGCCATCACTCCACGGGGTTGTACGGAAAGGCATCGATTCTACCGATCAAAACCGTGAATTTACAGGGGCGCGACAGCAAATGAAGATAAAGCGACAGATTATGTCGAGCGAGCGACCGATGGTCGCAGCTTATGCCGGCACTTCATGACGTGTGCGCAGGGTTGCTCGGGCCGGTTGCCTGGGGAGCCGGTTTCTCGGGGGCTGCCACGCGCTCCAACTGGATATTGACCCGACGGTTGCGCGCCCGGTTAGCCGCATTGGTATTGGGCGCCAGCGGGTAGCTTTCGCCATGAAAGCGCAGGGTGACCTGAGATTCCTGGATGCCATTGGCCTTGAAGTAGTCCATCACCGCCAAGGCGCGGCGGCGCGAGACATCACGGTTGGTCAGGCGGTTGCCACTGTTGTCCGAATGGCCATTGAGCTCGATATGATTGACGGTGGGGTCGGCTTTCATGAACGCGAGAATCACGTCGAGTTTCTTCTTGGCCGCCGCGTCCAGCTCAATGCCGCCACCGGGGAATCCGACTTCGGTCTGTTTGACCTGATCGTAATTCATCGGCAACAGCTTGGTGGTACACAATTGGTAGTCGTTGTAAGCCTTGTTGAATTTGACCGGCAACAGGCGGATTTCCGAGTAGCCGCCTTCACGTCCGTAATGGCGAACGGTCGGGCTACGCCCTTCCAGCAAGCCATTGAACAAGCGCCCAGCCTGGGCCTGGGAGCTGTTGAACAACACGTCGCCACTGCCGGCACGCACGGCGCCGAGGTTGATATCACCTCGCCCCGGCTGCCAAGGGGCGGCGGCGGCCAGCAACGTGGCCGAGCCCCCACCCAGCGAGCCGTTATAGGCTTTGAGACGAAACGTCGCCTGCTCGCCAGCCCGGCGCACGAACTCACCCGAACCGAAGTCGGTGATCGGCTGGGTCAGGCGGCACTCGAACTGGTCCCCTTCTACCTTCCACTCAATATTCTCCAGACGTGTCTGGAACGTGAGGGCCATCGCAGGCAGGCTGGCGAACACACTGAGCAGGGCTAGATAATGCTGGCGCACGGGAGGCTCCACTGGTTTCTACAACACTTCAAAGCGTCATACATCGATAAGGCATACGAAAGGCTATCGGTTGCCTCCTGCAAAACTTGATAGCGAGTGCCTGCAAGAGTCTTTTCCGGTAGCATTCCCACCAGATTGACCCGCCTGGAATCCCCAATGTCCGACCGCCTGACCCTGCTGCGTCCCGACGACTGGCATATTCATCTTCGCGATGGTGCTGCGTTACCCCACACCGTGGCCGATGTAGCGCGTACCTTTGGCCGCGCCATCATCATGCCTAACCTGGTACCTCCGGTGCGTAACGCCGAGCAAGCCGATGCCTATCGACAGCGAATCCTCGCTGCACGGCCGGCCGGCAGCCGCTTCGAACCGTTGATGGTGCTTTATCTCACCGACCGCACCCAGCCCGAAGAAATTCGCGAGGCCAAGGCCAGCGGTTTCGTGCACGCCGCCAAGCTGTACCCGGCGGGCGCGACCACCAACTCCGACTCCGGCGTGACCAGTATCGACAAGATCCTGCCAGCCATCGAAGCCATGGCCGAAGTCGGCATGCCGCTGTTGATCCACGGTGAAGTCACCCGTGGCGACGTGGACGTGTTCGATCGCGAGAAGATCTTCATCGACGAACACATGCGCCGTGTGGTCGAGCTGTTCCCGACCCTGAAGGTCGTGTTCGAGCACATCACCACCGCCGATGCTGTGCAGTTCGTCACCGAGGCCTCGGCCAACGTCGGCGCGACCATCACTGCGCATCACCTGCTGTACAACCGCAACCACATGTTGGTGGGCGGGATTCGGCCGCACTTCTATTGCCTGCCGATCCTCAAGCGCAACACCCACCAGGTGGCCTTGCTGGATGCTGCGACCAGCGGCAACCCGAAGTTCTTCCTCGGCACCGATTCCGCCCCACACGCCCAGCACGCCAAAGAAGCGGCGTGCGGCTGTGCCGGTTGCTACACCGCCTATGCTGCCATCGAGCTGTACGCCGAGGCGTTCGAACAGCGCAACGCGCTGGACAAGCTCGAAGCGTTCGCCAGCCTCAACGGCCCGCGCTTCTACGGCCTGCCGGCAAATACCGACCGCATTACCCTGGTTCGTGAAGACTGGACCGCCCCTGCCAGCCTGCCGTTTGGCGAGCTGACTGTTATCCCGCTGCGCGCCGGTGAAACACTGCGCTGGCGCCTGCTGGAGGAAAACAAGTGAGTGAAGACCATTACGACGACGAACATGAGCACAGTGGTGGCGGTTCCCGTCACCCGATGGCCGAGCGGTTTCGCGGTTATCTGCCAGTAGTCATCGACGTAGAAACCGGTGGTTTCAATTGCGCCACCGACGCGCTGCTGGAAATCGCCGCGACCACCATCGGCATGGATGAACAGGGTTTTGTGTTCGCGGAACACACCCACTTCTTCCGTGTCGAGCCGTTCGAAGGTGCCAACATCGAAGCGGCCGCCCTGGAGTTCACTGGGATCAAGCTCGATCACCCGCTGCGCATGGCGGTGAGTGAAGAAGCGGCGCTGACCGATATCTTCCGCGGCGTACGCAAGGCGTTGAAGGCCAATGGCTGCAAGCGCGCGATTCTGGTCGGCCATAACAGTAGCTTCGACCTGGGCTTCCTGAACGCCGCCGTGACGCGGTTGGACATGAAGCGCAACCCGTTCCACCCGTTCTCCAGCTTTGACACCGCGACCCTCGCCGGCCTGGCTTATGGCCAGACGGTGTTGGCGAAAGCCTGCCAGGCAGCCGGTATCGACTTTGACGGTCGTGAGGCCCATTCGGCCCGCTACGACACCGAGAAAACCGCCGAACTGTTCTGCGGCATCGTCAACCGCTGGAAGCAGATGGGCGGCTGGGAAGACTTCAACGACTGAAATCTCACTACAGCCGTTTCGCGCGTATAAAAAAACCGGCCTTCTCAGGCCGGTTTTTTTTCACCGTGAAACTGGCTTACAGCTTGCCAGCGTTCTCGGTCAGGTAAGCCGCAACGCCTTCTGGCGAAGCATTCATGCCTTTGTCGCCTTTTTTCCAGTTGGCAGGGCAGACTTCGCCATGCTCTTCGTGGAATTGCAGTGCGTCGACCAGACGGATCAGCTCTTCCATGTTACGGCCCAGTGGCAGGTCGTTGATGATCTGGGAGCGAACAACGCCCTTGTCATCGATCAGGAATGCACCACGGAACGCTACGCCGCCTTCGGACTCAACGTCGTAGGCCTTGGCGATGTCGTGCTTCATGTCGGCAGCCATGGTGTATTTGACTTTGCCGATGCCGCCATCGTTGATGGCGGTGTTGCGCCAGGCGTTGTGGGTGAAATGGGAGTCGATGGAAACGGCTACCACTTCAACGTTGCGCGCCTTGAAATCGTCCATGCGGTGGTCCAGAGCAATCAGCTCCGAAGGGCAGACGAAGGTGAAGTCCAGCGGGTAGAAGAATACCAGGCCATATTTGCCTTTGATGGCTTCAGACAGCTTGAAGCTGTCAACGATTTCGCCATTGCCGAGAACGGCTGGAACGTCGAAATCCGGGGCTTGTTTGCCGACGAGTACGCTCATTGGATATCTCCTGATGTAAGGGTGACGATTGAAGTAAAAGGACCGGCCCTGAGTCTGCCGTTTATAGGCGACAGCCCTGTGACGCAGTCACGCTTCGTGAAGACCGGCCATCATACACTGAAAAAACCGTTCGTCAGTGCGGGCGCGATGCCAGCAAATAACCGACGAATCTACTTTGACAATCATTCTCGTTAACATTAAGATCCATCGCACTTAAGCCTTAACCCGCGATGGTTCTCCCTTATGTATGTGTGCCTCTGTACTGGCGTCACCGACGGAAAAATCCGCGAAGCAATCTACGAAGGTTGCTGCAGCTACAAGGAAGTACGTGAAACCACCGGTGTTGCCAGCCAGTGTGGCAAATGTGCTTGCCTCGCCAAGCAAGTGGTACGGGAAACCCTGACGCAGCTGCAGACAGCCCAGGCCGCGCTCCCCTATTCAGCAGAATTTACACACGCCTGATTTGGCGTGTTTTAAAGAACCGGACTTAGTGTTCGGTTTTTTTATGCCTGCAATTCAATTAGTTAGCGCCAAGACGCGGAACACAAACATTCTTATTCCGATTAATTTTCATTTATTATTCAATAACTTAGGTTTGACACTAGGGATTGCGCCGCTCAAACTCCGCCCTATATACAGCTATTACAGGGCAGGACCCCAGTCATGAAAGGCGACATCTCAGTCATCCAGCAACTCAACAAAATCCTTGCCAATGAACTGGTCGCGATCAATCAGTATTTTCTGCATGCGCGTATGTACGACGATTGGGGCCTGGAAAAGCTGGGCAAGCGTGAATACAAAGAATCGATCAAGGCCATGAAGGATGCTGACGCGCTGATCAAACGCATCCTGTTCTTGGAAGGCCTGCCGAACGTGCAGGACCTGGGCAAGCTGAACATCGGCGAACACACCCAGGAAATGATCAGCAGCGACCTTGGTTTTGAGCGCAAGAGCCACAGCGACCTCAAGGCCGCTATCGCTCACTGCGAACTGACCGGCGACTACGGTAGCCGTGAATTGCTGGAAGATATCCTGGAAGACCAGGAAGAACACATCGACTGGCTGGAAACCCAACTGGGCCTGATCGACAAAGTCAGCCTGGAAAACTACCTGCAATCGCAGATGGGTGAATAACCCTCAGGTAACAGGTACAAAAAAGCCCCGCTCTCTTACGAGAAGCGGGGCTTTTTATTGAACGGCAGATTGCAGGAGCTGCTTGCCAGCGATAGCGTCCGAAAGTACGACGCCAGGCTGCGGGGCCAATCGCCGGCAAGCCGGCTCCTGCAGATCAGGCGTCAGTCTTGGCCGCGGCGTTTGCCGCTGCCTCTTTGATCAGCGCCTGCAACGAACCGTCTGCGGCCATTTCAGTGATGATATCGCTACCGCCGACCAGCTCACCGGCGACCCACAGTTGTGGGAACGTAGGCCAGTTGGCGTACTTCGGCAGGTTGGCGCGGATTTCAGGGTTTTGCAGGATATCCACGTAAGCGAATTTCTCGCCACACGCCATGATGGCCTGCGACGCCTTCGCGGAGAAACCGCACTGAGGAGCGTTTGGCGCGCCCTTCATGTAAAGCAGAATGGTGTTGGCAGCAATCTGCTCTTTGATCGTTTCGATGATATCCATGGAACACCTCGGCTGGAACTTTGCGACTCACAGGTCGGCACGGTGGCGCATTGTAACGCAAAATTCCAGCGCGGTGCTCAGGCGGCTGCTACCTGGACCGGAACGCCATTGAGCGCCGCATTGCCCGACAACTCGTCCAATTGCCGTTCGTCGGTCAGGTCATTCGCGCTCGCTCCGGGTTGCGCGCTGGCGATGCCCATCTGGACGCCCGGGCGACCATGGCCCCAGCCGTGGGGCAGGCTGACGACACCAGGCATCATGTCCAGGCTGGAGACAACTTCCACCTCGATCATGCCAATCCTAGAACTCACCCGCACCCGCTGGCCATCCAGTAAACGCCGGCTGGCCAGGTCGTCAGGATGCATCAGCAATTGATGACGCGGCTTGCCCTTCACCAGCCGGTGATAGTTATGCATCCAGGAATTATTGCTGCGCACATGGCGACGGCCGATCAGCAACAGTTCGTCGACCACAGGCCCCGGCTGCGCGGCAAACCGCACCAGGTCGGCGAGGATAACTGCCGGCGCCGCCTGCACCTTGCCATCAACGGTTTTCAGACGCGCGGCAAGGTTGGGCTGAAGCGGCCCAAGGTCCACGCCATGGGGATGGTCGGCCAGCATCGCCACCGATAATTTGTGGCTGGAGGCATCACCGTACGCGCCCGCGCGCAGCCCGAAATCGATCATCTGCGCCGGCGGCATCGTCGGCTTGAGTGTGGTACCGGTCTGAGCCGCAAAGGCCTTGGCCAGCCCGACGAAAATTTCCCAGTCATGCAGCGCACCCTCGGGTTTGGGCAAGATCGCCTGGTTGAAACGGGTGACGTTACGCACCGCAAACATATTGAAGGTCGTGTCGTAGTGATCGTTTTCCAACGCTGACGTGGACGGCAGAATCAAATCGGCATACCGCGTGGTCTCGTTGATATAGAGGTCGACGCTGACCATGAACTCCAAGCCATCCAAGGCTTGCTCCAATTGCCGCCCATTAGGGGTCGACAACACCGGATTACCGGCCACTGTCACCAACGCGCGGACTTGTCCTTCGCCTTCAGTGAGCATTTCTTCCGCCAGGGCCGACACCGGCAACTCGCCACCGTACTCCGGACGCCCGGAAACCCGGCTCTGCCAGCGATTGAAATGCCCGCCACCGGTCGACGCCACCAGATCCACTGCGGGCGTCGTGCACAAGGCGCCACCCACACGGTCGAGATTGCCAGTCACCAGGTTGATCAGTTGCACCAGCCAGTGGCACAGCGTGCCGAACGCCTGGGTTGATACGCCCATGCGCCCGTAGCACACCGCTTTATCCGCTGCGGCAAAGTCGCGTGCCAGTTGGCGGATCTGCTCGGCAGGCACCGCACACTGACGACTCATGGCCTCGGCGGTAAACCCGGCGATCACGCGGCGTACATCCTCCAGGCCTTCAACCGGCAAATGGCTGTCGCGGGTCAGGTTCTCGGTAAACAAGGTGTTGAGCACCCCGAACAACAGCGCCGCATCACCGCCTGGGCGCACAAACAGATGCTGATCAGCCATCGCCGCCGTCTCGCTGCGCCGTGGGTCGACCACCACCACTTTACCGCCCCGCGCCTGGATCGCCTTGAGGCGCTTTTCCACGTCGGGCACCGTCATGATGCTGCCATTGGACGCCAGTGGGTTGCCGCCCAGGATCAGCATGAAGTCGGTGTGATCAATGTCCGGGATCGGCAGCAACAGGCCGTGGCCGTACATGAGATAGCTGGTGAGGTGATGGGGCAGTTGGTCGACCGAGGTCGCGGAAAACCGATTACGCGTCTTCAACAGGCCGAGGAAGTAGTTGCTGTGGGTCATCAGCCCATAGTTGTGCACGCTGGGGTTGCCCTGATACACCGCCACCGCATTCTGCCCGTGACGCGCCTGAATGCCCGCCAGCCGTTCGGCTACGAGCGCGAAAGCCTCGTCCCACGCGATCGGCTGCCATTCGCTACCCACTCGTAACATGGGCTGGTGCAGGCGGTCAGGATCATTCTGGATATCCTGCAGCGCTACAGCCTTGGGGCAGATATGCCCACGACTGAAACTGTCCTGGGCATCGCCCTTGATCGAGGTGATCGCCAGGTTGCCGTCGTCGGCTCGGGTAGTTTCCAGCGTTAGGCCGCAGATGGCTTCACACAGATGGCAGGCACGGTGGTGGAGAGTCTTGGTCATCGCCAGTCTCTTATAAGGGCTTTGGTCCAACTATGGGCCGCGACCGGCAAGCGCGCCACCAACGTTCGCCTCGTGAATCGACAAGCATCAGGCCAGGCCATGGCTAAGCATGAGCAAATGTTTCAGAAACCTCACACGCTCGCGCTGAAACCGACGCAGCCTGGCCTGCAGCCGCCGCAGCGCATTGCAAAAGGTTGCTACGCCAGTGTACAAATGGTTCGCTGCTGTCTGGAATTCATCTTCAAAAGCGCCTTGGCGCCCTGCTTGAACGCCCTTTAAAACCGTAGCCCTATTGGTAAGACGCGACATTTAATTATAAGATCGCGCCTTCCCCTATTTCGTCGCCCCGTGCGGCTTTCGCCGCAGGTCTCGCCCGTTGTCACAATAAACAAGGCTTTGAGTATCTGCGGTCTGTTGCAAAAAGGTAGTTAATGATGAGCGCAAGGCACTTTCTCTCCCTGATGGATTGCACGCCCGAAGAGCTGGTCAGCGTGATCCGTCGAGGCATTGAGCTTAAAGACCTGCGTAACCGCGGCGTACTGTTCGAGCCTTTGAAAAACCGCGTGCTCGGGATGATTTTCGAGAAGTCATCAACCCGCACCCGCGTGTCTTTCGAAGCCGGCATGATTCAACTGGGTGGCCAGGCCATCTTCTTGTCCTCGCGCGACACCCAGTTAGGGCGTGGCGAGCCGATCGCCGACAGCGCGAAGGTAATGTCGAGCATGCTCGACGCCGTGATGATCCGTACCTTTGCCCACAGTACCGTGACCGAATTTTCCGCCAACTCCCGCGTACCGGTGATCAACGGCCTGTCCGATGACCTGCACCCGTGCCAGTTGCTGGCCGACATGCAAACCTTTCTCGAACACCGTGGCTCGATTCAGGGCAAGACCGTGGCGTGGATCGGCGACGGCAACAACATGTGCAACAGTTATATAGAAGCGGCGATCCAGTTCGACTTCCAATTGCGCGTTGCCTGCCCGGAAGGCTATGAGCCTGATGCGCGCTTCCTGGCGCAGGCCGGTGACCGCGTGACCCTGGTTCGCGACCCGCGTGACGCGGTGATCGGCGCGCACCTGGTGAGCACCGACGTCTGGACCTCCATGGGCCAGGAAGACGAAACCACCAAGCGCCTGGCCCAGTTCGCCCCGTATCAAGTGAACCGCGCCCTGCTCGACCTGGCCGCCCCCGACGTGTTGTTCATGCACTGCCTGCCGGCGCACCGTGGCGAAGAAATCAGCCTTGACCTGCTTGACGATCCGCGCTCGGTCGCCTGGGACCAGGCCGAGAACCGCCTGCATGCGCAAAAAGCCCTGCTCGAGTTGCTCGTCCCGCCGTCGTACCACCACGCATGAGCCAGCCATTACTGCTGAACCTGCGCAATCTGGCATGCGGCTATCAAGATCAACGGGTGGTGCAGAACCTCAACCTGCACCTGAATGCCGGCGATATCGGTTGCCTGTTAGGCTCTTCGGGCTGCGGCAAGACCACGACGTTGCGCGCCATTGCCGGGTTTGAGCCGGTGCACGAGGGTGAAATCAGCCTGGCGGGCGAAGTGATCTCCAGTGCCGGGTTCACTCTGGCGCCGGAGAAACGCCGCATCGGCATGGTGTTCCAGGACTACGCACTGTTTCCTCACCTCAGCGTGGCTGACAACATCGCCTTCGGCATTCGCAAGCACCCGCAACAAGACCGCGTGGTCTCTGAGTTGTTGGAACTGGTGAACCTGAAAAACCTGGGCAAGCGCTTTCCTCATGAGCTTTCCGGCGGCCAACAACAACGCGTCGCTCTCGCCCGTGCTTTGGCGCCGGAGCCGGCACTGTTATTGCTGGACGAACCCTTCTCCAACCTGGATGGCGAGTTGCGACGCAAGCTCAGCCACGAGGTGCGGGATATCCTCAAGGCACGCGGCACCAGTGCGATTCTGGTGACCCATGATCAGGAGGAAGCCTTCGCGGTCAGCGATCAGGTCGGTGTTTTCAAGGAGGGCCGCCTTGAGCAGTGGGACACGCCCTACAACCTCTATCACGAACCGCAGACGCCATATGTCGCCAGCTTTATCGGCCAGGGTTACTTCATTCGTGGCCAGTTAAGTTCGCCGGAATCGGTGAGCACCGAACTCGGCGAGCTACGCGGCAACCGCGCCTACACCTGGCCTACCGGCGGTGCGGTGGATGTGCTGCTGCGCCCGGATGACATCGTCTACGCGCCAGACAGCGCGCTGAAAGCGCAGATCGTCGGCAAGACGTTCCTGGGGGCGTCTACCTTGTACCGCCTGCAACTTCCGACGGGCGCGCAATTGGAGTCGATTTTCCCCAGCCACGCCGACCATCAGGTGGGGGCGGATGTGGGGATTCGGGTTGCGGCTGAGCATCTGGTGTTATTTCAGGCGTCAGGGAGTACGGCGGCGCAAATCCCTAAAGTCGAATCCGGCGTACGCCGCTACAGCCCTGCGCACTGAATAACTGACGAAACCGGCTTGATTTCAGGCGCTTCAAAATAGATTCAGGCCCGGCCAATCGGCGCGAATTTAGCCTGGGTATGCTCAGCCAGCACCGCCGCTGGCAATTCCACTTCCAGCCCCCTTCTACCCGCGCTCACAAAAATGGTCGCGAACGGCTGCGCCGTCACATCGATAAACGTGCGCAACCGCTTCTTCTGCCCCAACGGGCTGATGCCGCCTAACAAGTAACCCGTAGAGCGCTGCGCCGCTGCCGGGTCGGCCATTTCGACTTTTTTCACCCCGGCAGCGTGCGCCAGCCCTTTCAGGTCGAGACTTCCGACGACCGGCACCACCGCCACCAACAATTCGCCTTTCTCACTGCTCGCCAGCAAGGTCTTGAACACCTGCGCCGGGTCGAGGCCCAACTTCTCCGCGGCCTCCAGCCCATACGAAGCCGCCTTGGGGTCATGTTCGTAACTGTGGATACGATGTTCGGCGCGAACTTTTTTCAACAAATCCAATGCAGGCGTCATGGTGTCTCCGGGCATGGCAAACAGATGGCCGATTCTAGGCCAAGCCCACGCAAAAGGCTCTAGTACGCCGACTCTTAAGGTACACACGCAAGATGACAAGCGTGATCATTCACCAGACCAATAGTTTGAAAGTGACTGACAGTTCACTTTCGACCTTTGACAGCGGTCATTCTTGTCTATATTTTTTCGTTTCCGAATGCTGTAGGAATAGCTCCGCAGTATTCAAGCAGTAAGCCGTGTCCGGGATGGGGATCCTTGCCACGGTGAAAATCGCGCAATAACCCGTTGAGGTTGTGCGCCAGACAAGAACAACAACTGAGGTTTTCCATGACAACTGCTCTTCAACAGCCTTCACTTTCGAGCCAATGTATGGCCGAGTTCCTGGGGACTGCGCTTCTTATCTTCTTCGGTACGGGATGTGTCGCTGCGCTCAAGGTCGCGGGTGCCAGCTTTGGCTTGTGGGAGATCAGTATCATCTGGGGGGTGGGCGTCAGTATGGCGATCTACCTGAGCGCCGGCATTTCCGGGGCGCACCTGAACCCCGCCGTCAGTATTGCACTGTGCATTTTCGCCGACTTCGACAAACGTAAACTGCCCTTCTATATCCTCGCCCAGATCGCCGGCGCCTTCTGCTCGGCCGCCTTGGTGTACACCCTCTACAGCAACCTGTTTTTCGATTACGAACAAACCCACCATATGGTCCGTGGCACGCAAGCCAGCCTGGAACTGGCGTCGGTGTTCTCCACCTACCCCCATGCGCTACTGAGCACCGCCCAGGCCTTCCTGGTGGAAATGGTCATCACCGCGATCCTGATGGGCGTGATCATGGCCCTCACCGATGACAACAACGGCCTGCCACGCGGCCCGCTGGCCCCGCTGCTGATCGGCCTGCTGATCGCCGTGATCGGCAGTGCCATGGGCCCGCTGACCGGCTTCGCGATGAACCCGGCGCGGGATTTCGGGCCCAAGCTGATGACCTTTTTCGCCGGCTGGGGTGAAATGGCCTTTACCGGTGGCCGCGATATTCCTTACTTCCTAGTACCGATTTTCGCGCCGATTGTTGGCGCATGCCTAGGTGCTGCAGCGTATCGCGGGCTGATTGCCCGTCACCTGCCAAGCGCCGCACCTGCTATAGCTGAAGAAACACCTGACACGGCTGTCAACGGCAAAACCCGTATTTCCTGATCACGCCAGCCTGGCCGCTCCTGCCCTTTTGCAGCCAGGCTGACTACCGACTTTCTTATTTCCCAAGGCATTCGACATGACCGATATTCAGAATAAGAACTACATCATCGCCCTTGACCAGGGCACCACCAGCTCCCGCGCGATCATCTTTGATCGTGACGCCAACGTGGTCTGCACCGCCCAGCGTGAGTTCACTCAGCACTACCCACAGCCGGGCTGGGTCGAGCATGACCCGATGGAAATCTTCGCCACCCAGAGCGCGGTGATGGTCGAGGCCCTGGCCCAGGCCGGCCTGCACCATGATCAGGTCGCCGCCATCGGCATCACCAACCAGCGTGAAACCACCGTGGTGTGGGACAAAGTCACCGGTCGCCCGATCTACAACGCCATCGTCTGGCAATGCCGCCGCAGCACCGAGATTTGCCAGCAACTCAAGCGCGACGGCCATGAGCAATACATTAATGACGCCACCGGCCTGGTCACCGACCCGTACTTCTCCGGCACCAAGCTCAAGTGGATCCTCGACAATGTCGAAGGCAGCCGCGAGCGTGCGCGCAACGGCGAGCTGCTGTTCGGTACCATCGACAGCTGGCTGATCTGGAAATTTACCGGCGGCAAAACCCACGTCACCGACTACACCAACGCCTCGCGTACCATGCTTTTCAACATCCACACCCTTGAGTGGGATGCGAAGATGCTGGAGATCCTCGACGTGCCGCGCGAAATGCTGCCGGAAGTGAAGTCGTCGTCGGAAATCTACGGCCGCACCAAAAGCGGCATCGCTATCGGCGGTATCGCCGGCGACCAGCAGGCTGCACTGTTCGGTCAGATGTGCGTTGAAGCAGGCCAGGCCAAGAACACCTACGGCACTGGCTGCTTCCTGCTGATGAACACCGGCGACAAAGCGGTGAAATCCCAGCACGGCATGCTTACCACCATCGCCTGCGGCCCGCGTGGCGAAGTGGCCTACGCCCTGGAAGGTGCCGTGTTCAACGGCGGCTCCACCGTGCAATGGCTGCGTGACGAGCTGAAGATTATTGCCGATGCCACCGACACCGAATACTTCGCCAGCAAGGTCAAGGACAGCAACGGCGTGTACCTGGTCCCGGCGTTCACCGGCCTGGGCGCGCCGTACTGGGACCCGTATGCCCGCGGCGCCCTGTTTGGCCTGACCCGCGGCGTACGCGTGGATCACATCATTCGTGCGGCCCTGGAGTCGATTGCCTACCAGACCCGCGACGTACTTGACGCCATGCAACAAGACTCGGGCGAACGCCTCAAAGCCTTGCGTGTGGACGGCGGCGCGGTCGCCAACAACTTCCTGATGCAGTTCCAGGCCGATATCCTCGGCACCCAGGTCGAGCGCCCGCAGATGCGCGAGACCACCGCATTGGGCGCCGCGTACCTGGCAGGCCTGGCCTGCGGCTTCTGGGGCAGCCTGGATGAATTGCGCGGCAAGGCGGTGATCGAACGCGAATTCGAACCACAGTTGGACGAAGTCGCCAAGGAGAAGCTCTACGCCGGCTGGCAAAAAGCGGTAAGCCGTACCCGCGACTGGGAACCGCACGAAGGCGCTGAATAAGCCAAGCGCCGTATCCATATAGGGTTGTAACTGGCAGGGAGCGGATTCCTGCGTCATCATGGGCCACTTTTGTATGGCAGCCCAAAGGACGCCCCATGAATCTGCCTCCCCGCCAACAACAAATCCTCGAACTGGTCCGCGAACGCGGCTATGTCAGCATCGAGGAAATGGCGCAGCTATTCGTTGTCACCCCGCAAACCATCCGCCGCGATATCAACCAACTGGCGGACGCCAATCTGCTGCGCCGCTACCACGGCGGCGCGGCCTATGATTCCAGTGTCGAAAACACCGCGTACGCCATGCGTGCCGACCAGATGCGCGACGAGAAACAGCGCATCGGCGAAGCCATCGCGGCGCAAATCCCCGATCACGCCTCGCTGTTCATCAATATCGGCACCACTACCGAATCCATCGCCCGTGCGCTGCTCAACCACAACCACCTGAAAATCATCACCAACAACCTCAACGTCGCCACCATGCTCAGCGCCAAGGACGACTTCGACGTGCTGTTGACGGGCGGTAATGTGCGCCGTGACGGCGGCGTGGTGGGCCAGGCGAGTGTCGACTTCATCAACCAGTTCAAGGTCGACTTTGCCTTGGTGGGTATCAGCGGTATCGATGAAGATGGCAGCTTGCTCGACTTTGACTACCAGGAAGTGCGGGTTTCCCAGGCGATTATCGCCAATGCGCGCAAGGTCATCCTGGCGGCCGACTCCAGCAAATTCGGGCGCAACGCCATGATTCGCCTGGGGCCGATCAGTCTGGTGGATTGTCTGGTGACCGATCAGCAGCCGGTGCCGGCGCTGGTGCAGTTGTTGAATGAGCATAAGGTTCAGTTGGAAGTCGTCTAGGTTCTCGTTCCCACGCTCCGCGTGGGAACTATCAGCGGTTATGTTCACAAATTTTCCTTTACCCGCCCTTCGATGAGTTTTTTCAATCGAAGTCAGGTGGCTGTGCGCGCGTTTATCCGCTACTATTTTCGCAAATGAACATTAATGTTCGAATTCCAATACGAAAAGATCGCGAGGCCAGCCGATGAACCCTTCTACCTTGCCTGCTCCACCGCTTGCCGAAGTCTATGACGTTGCCGTTATAGGCGGCGGAATCAATGGCGTCGGCATTGCAGCAGACGCAGCCGGTCGCGGTTTGTCGGTTTTCCTTTGCGAAAAGGATGACCTGGCCAGCCACACCTCTTCCGCTAGCAGCAAGCTGATCCACGGTGGCCTGCGCTACCTTGAACATTACGAGTTCCGCCTGGTGCGCGAAGCGTTGGCCGAACGCGAAGTGCTGCTGGCCAAGGCCCCGCACATCGTCAAGCAGATGCGTTTCGTGTTGCCGCACCGCCCGCACCTGCGTCCGGCATGGATGATCCGCGCCGGCCTGTTCCTGTACGACAATCTCGGCAAGCGCGAAAAGCTCGCCGGCTCGAAAAGCCTCAAGTTCGGCCCGGACAGCCCACTGAAAAGCGAAATTACCAAAGGCTTCGAGTACTCCGATTGCTGGGTCGATGACGCTCGCCTTGTCGTCCTAAACGCCATGGCCGCCCGCGAAAAAGGCGCGCACATCCATACCCAGACCCGTTGCGTCAGCGCCCATCGCAGCAAGGGCCTGTGGGAAATGAACATGGAACGCGCCGATGGCAGCCTGTTCTCGATCCGTGCCCGCGCACTGGTCAACGCCGCTGGCCCATGGGTGGCCAAGTTCATCAAGGATGACTTGAAACTGGATTCGCCCTACGGCATCCGTTTGATCCAGGGCAGCCACCTGATCGTGCCGAAACTCTACGAAGGTGCTCACGCGCACATCCTGCAGAACGAAGACCAGCGCATCGTTTTCACCATTCCGTACCTGAACCACCTGACCATCATCGGCACCACTGACCGCGAATACACGGGCGACCCGGCTGCAGTTGAGATCACCGAAGGTGAAACCGACTACATGCTCCAGGTGGTCAACGCACACTTCAAGAAGCAACTGAGCCGCGACGACATCCTCCATACCTACTCTGGCGTTCGCCCACTGTGCAACGACGAGTCGGACAACCCGTCGGCCATTACCCGCGACTACACGCTGGCGCTGTCCGGCGGCACGGGCGAGGCACCGATCCTGTCGGTGTTTGGCGGCAAGCTGACCACCTATCGCAAGCTCGCCGAATCGGCGATGGCGCAACTGGCACCGTATTTCACCCAGATGCGCCCGAGCTGGACCGCCAAGGCCAGCCTGCCTGGCGGCGAGGACATGAGCACGCCAGAAGCCTTGGCCGAAGCCATTCGCAACAAATTCGACTGGGTGCCGAGTGAAATCGCCCGCCGTTGGTCCACTACTTATGGCAGCCGCACATGGCGCTTGCTGGAAGGCGTGCAATCGATGGCTGACCTTGGCGAGCACCTGGGCGGCGGCCTGTATACCCGAGAAGTCGATTACCTGTGTGCTGAAGAGTGGGTGACCCAGCCTCAAGACATACTGTGGCGTCGTACCAAGCTGGGCCTGTTCACCACTGCGCAAGAACAGGAGAACGTGCAGCGTTATCTGTCCAAGGTCGAGCAGAACCGCAGCAAGATTGAAGCGGCCTGACTGCCAATAACGAACAAAGCCCCTGCACCGTGAGGTCCAGGGGCTTTGTTTTGCATTCGGTTTTCCGAACGCGACAGCCAACCCTATTCGGTTTGCCGGACCCAGAAGTAAGATTTTTCCCGACACATAAAGTTAATTTCCATACAAATCAAAGCTTTAAGCTTTTAGCGCTGGTCTGGCACGACTCATGCTCTACACTCTTGGACGATTGCCTGAGACGCCTCAGGAGCCGTCACGGGCATTCGCTGTACAAGAGAGCCGTTTAGCCGGCTTCATAAAAAAAACAAATGTCGAGGAAGTATTGATGCGCATCGTTCCCCATATTCTGGGCGCAGCTATCGCTGCTGCTCTGATCAGCACTCCAGTTTTCGCCGCCGAACTCACCGGCACGCTGAAGAAGATCAACGACTCCGGCACCATCACTCTCGCTCACCGCGACAGCTCCATTCCGTTTTCCTACATCGCGGATGGTTCGGGCAAACCAGTGGGCTACTCCCACGACATTCAGCTGGCCGTCGTCGAGCAACTGAAAAAAGACCTGAACAAACCCGACCTGAAGGCCAAGTACAACCTGGTCACTTCGCAAACCCGTATTCCGCTGATCCAGAACGGCACCGCGGACCTCGAGTGCGGCTCCACCACCAACAATGCCGAACGCGCCCAACAAGTTGATTTCACCGTCAACATTTTCGAAATCGGCACCCGTCTGCTGGTCAAGAAAGACAAGGATGGCAAGCCGAGCTACGCCGACTTTGCTGATCTGAAAGGCAAGAACGTCGTGACCACCGCTGGCACCACGTCCGAGCGCATCATCAAATCGATGAACGCTGACAAGCAAATGGGCATGAACATCATCTCCGCCAAAGACCACGGCGAATCCTTCCAGATGCTGGAAAGCGGCCGTGCCGTTGCCTTCATGATGGACGACGCCCTGCTGGCCGGTGAAGAAGCCAAGGCCAAGAAGCCGGACGACTGGGTCATCACCGGTACTCCACAGTCCTTCGAAGCCTATGCCTGCATGGTGCGTAAAGACGACCCGGCCTTCAAAAAGGCTGTCGATGACGCCATCGTCGCCCTGTACAAATCCGGCGAGATCAACAAGATCTACAGCAAGTGGTTCGAGAGCCCGATCCCACCAAAAGGCCTGAACCTGAACTTCCCGATGAGCGACAAGGTTAAGGAGCTGATCGCTAACCCAAGCGACAAGCCAGCGCCTGACGTAAAAATCTAATACCTGACTAAGCTTATGTCCTGAGGGAGCCAACCCTCCCTCAGGCGTCTGTTACTACCTGCTGGCAATACATTGGAACACTCGACCTGGCGGTTTTCGAGCCGATCGTGTGTGCCTGGCGTTCACCGTCAGGCGGGAAAGGATCTTCCCCAAGCGGGTGCTTGTACATCGATCGATTTCGGGGGAGACCCTAATGAATTACAACTGGGACTGGAGCGTGTTCTTCAAGTCCACTGGCGTGGGCAGCGAGACTTATCTCGACTGGTACATCGCCGGTTTGGGCTGGACCATCGCCATCGCTGTCGTGGCATGGATTATCGCCTTACTGCTGGGGTCCATTCTGGGCGTCATGCGCACCGTGCCGAACCGTCTCGTAGCGGGCATTGCGACCTGCTATGTGGAACTGTTCCGTAACGTGCCGCTGCTGGTTCAGCTATTCATCTGGTATTTTCTGATACCCGACCTGCTGCCGCAGAACCTGCAAGACTGGTACAAACAAGACCTCAACCCGACCACTTCGGCTTACCTGAGCGTCGTCGTATGCCTGGGCCTGTTCACCGCCGCCCGAGTGTGTGAGCAAGTACGTACCGGTATTCAGGCACTTCCGCGTGGCCAGGAATCAGCTGCACGTGCCATGGGTTTCAAGCTGCCGCAGATCTACTGGAACGTGCTGCTGCCCCAAGCCTACCGGATCATCATTCCGCCGCTCACCTCGGAATTTCTCAACGTCTTCAAGAACTCCTCCGTGGCGTCCTTGATCGGCCTGATGGAACTGCTGGCACAAACCAAGCAAACCGCCGAGTTCTCGGCCAACCTGTTTGAGGCCTTCACCCTGGCCACGCTGATCTACTTCACCCTGAACATGAGCCTGATGCTGCTGATGCGCATGGTCGAGAAGAAAGTCGCGGTGCCCGGCCTGATCTCCGTGGGGGGTAAATAATGGACTTCGATTTCAGCGGCATCATCCCCGCCATCCCGGGCCTGTGGAACGGCATGGTCATGACCTTGCAGTTGATGGTCATGGGCGTGGTCGGCGGTATCGCACTGGGTACGGTCCTGGCGCTGATGCGCCTGTCGTCCAGCAAACTGCTGTCACGCCTCGCCGGCGCTTATGTGAACTACTTCCGCTCGATCCCGCTGCTGCTGGTGATCACCTGGTTCTACCTGGCGGTGCCGTTCGTGCTGCGCTGGATCACCGGCGAAGACACCCCGATCGGCGCGTTCGCCTCCTGCGTCGTGGCCTTCATGATGTTCGAAGCCGCGTACTTCTGCGAAATCGTGCGAGCCGGCGTGCAGTCGATCCCCAAGGGCCAGATGGCGGCGGCACAGGCAATGGGCATGAGCTATGGCCAGACCATGCGCCTGATCATCCTGCCCCAGGCGTTCCGCAAGATGACCCCGTTGCTGCTGCAACAGTCGATCATCCTGTTCCAGGACACCTCGCTGGTCTACACCGTGGGCCTGGTGGACTTCCTCAACTCCGCCCGCTCTAACGGCGACATCATCGGCCGCTCCAATGAGTTCCTGATCTTTGCCGGTGTCGTCTACTTCATCATCAGCTTTTCCGCCTCGCTGCTGGTCAAGCGTCTGCAAAAAAGGTTTGCCGTATGATCTCTATCAAGAACATCAACAAGTGGTATGGCGACTTCCAGGTGCTGACCGATTGCAGCACTGATGTCAAAAAAGGCGAAGTGATCGTGGTGTGCGGGCCGTCCGGCTCGGGCAAGTCCACCCTGATCAAGTGCGTCAACGCGCTGGAACCGTTCCAGAAGGGCGACATCGTGGTCGACGGCACCTCCATCGCCGACCCGAAAACCAACCTGCCGAAACTGCGTTCACGCGTGGGCATGGTGTTCCAGCACTTCGAACTGTTCCCGCACCTGACCATCACCGAGAACCTGACCATCGCGCAGATCAAGGTGCTTGGTCGCAGCAAGGAAGAAGCCACCAAGAAGGGCCTGCAATTGCTTGAGCGTGTGGGCCTGTCGGCGCACGCCCACAAGCACCCCGGTCAGCTTTCCGGCGGCCAGCAACAACGTGTGGCCATTGCCCGCGCCTTGGCCATGGACCCGATCGTCATGCTGTTCGACGAACCCACCTCAGCCCTCGACCCGGAAATGGTCAACGAAGTACTGGACGTGATGGTGCAACTGGCCCACGAAGGCATGACCATGATGTGCGTGACCCACGAAATGGGCTTCGCCCGCAAAGTGGCCGACCGCGTAATCTTCATGGACGCCGGCAAGATCATCGAAGACTGCCCGAAAGAAGAATTCTTCGGCGACATCAGCGCCCGCTCCGAACGCGCGCAGCACTTCCTTGAGAAAATCCTGCAGCACTAAGCATTACAGCGCTTTCACTGTAGAAACCGGATCCATTGTTGGAGCAAGCCCGCTCCCACAATGGACCGTACAGGCAGGCAAGCGCTGGTTGACCCAAGGCATCTGTGATGAAATGCGACCCCAACCAATTTCGCGCCGCACCGCCATCACTTGCCGTGAAACCTCGCCTGATCCGTCAACTGTTCCTGCCGCCGCTGATCATCGCCCTGATGATCGGACTGGGTTATATCGGTTTCTGGATCAGTGAGTACTACGGCATCCGCACCCTCAGCGATACCGGCGAACGCCAACTGGAACTGCATGCCCGCACCGTCGAAAGCGAACTAAGCAAATACACTTACCTGCCCAGCCTTCTGGAACTGGAGTCCAGCGTCTCCAAACTGCTGGCCGACCCAACCCAGGAAACCCGCAAGACCGTCAACGACTACCTCGAAGGCCTGAACCGACGCAGTCGCAGTCGGGCCATCTACGTGATGGACACCACCGGCCGCGTGCTGGCCACCAGTAACTGGCGCGATGCCGACAGTTACCAGGGTGAAGACCTGTCCTTTCGTGCCTACTTCCAGAACGCCGTGCGTGGTCAGCCCGGGCGGTTCTATGGCATCGGCAGCACCAACGGCGAACCCGGCTACTACCTGGCCCACGGCCTGGAAGAACACGGCAAAATCATCGGCGTCGCCGTGGTCAAAGTGCGCCTCGAAGCACTGGAGGAACGCTGGCAACGCGCGCGCCTCGAGGCCTTCGTCAGCGATGAGAACGGCATCATTATCCTTTCCAGCGACCCGGCCCGCCGCCTCAAGGCCGTGCGCCCGCTGAGCGATGACACCAAGGAGCGCCTGGCCCACAGCTTGCAATATTACTGGGCGACGTTGAACGAGCTGGAACCCCTGGCCCGCGAGCGCCTCAATGAAGGCACCGAGAAACTCACGTTCCCAGCCAACAGCGAAGTGGTGAACGACCAGCGCGAAGTCAGCTACCTGGCGCAAACCCGTCCGCTTAATGACACACCCTGGAATTTCACCCTGCTTACCCCACTCAACGACCTGCGTCGCGCCGCCATCAACCAGGGCATCCTGGTGGCGGTCGCGTTTGGCCTGGTGGCGTTTTTGCTGATTGCCTGGAATGAGCGGCGCAAAGTCATCGCCACCCGCCTCGCCGCGCGGGAAGCCCTGCAGGAAGCCAACAGCCAGCTGGAGCGTCGGATTGCCGAACGCACCGCCGACCTGCGCGCCAGCAACGAACGGCTCAAGGGCCAGATCCGCGAACGCCGCCAGGCCGAAGAAACCCTGCGCCGCGCCCAGGATGAACTGGTGCAGGCCGGCAAACTGGCGGCTATCGGCCAGATGTCCACCAGCATCGCCCACGAACTGAACCAGCCCCTGGCCGCCTTGCGCACCTTGTCCGGCAACACCGTGCGTTTCCTCGAGCGCGGCGCCCTGGACACCGCCAGCGCCAACCTCAAGACCATTAATGAACTGATCGACCGCATGGGCCGCATCACCGCCAGCCTGCGCTCCTTCGCCCGGCGCGGTGATGACCAGGGCGAAGCCAACCTCGCCAAAGCCGTGGACGCCGCGTTCCAGGTACTCGGCGCGCGCCTGGACGACCTGTCGCTGAGCGTGCACTGTGACTTTGTCCCCGCCCAACTGCAAATCGACCAGACGCGCCTGGAGCAGATCCTGGTCAACCTGATCGGCAATGCCCTCGACGCCATGCAGGCCCAACCTGCCCCCGAGCTGTGGCTGGACGGCAGCAGCAGCGAGGGCAAATATCGCCTGCACGTACGCGACAACGGCCACGGCATAGACGCCGAAGCGCGCAAACATTTGTTCGAACCGTTCTTCACCACCAAACCCGGCGAGCAAGGCCTGGGCTTGGGCCTGACGCTTTCCGCCAGCCTCGCGGCGGCCACCGGCGGCAACCTTGCCGTGGAGCATCCGGCCAGTGGTGGAACGGCCTTTGTCCTGAGCCTGCCGCTGGCGGGTGCTCAAAAAGCTGAGTCGACATGAATACAGACGCTACAGCCCCTAAAGACGACCTCACCGTGCTGATCGTCGAAGACGACCCCCATGTACTGCTCGGCTGCCAGCAAGCCCTGGCACTGGAAGACATCCACAGCGTCGGCGTGGGCAGTGCCGAAGAAGCCTTGAAGCGCATCGGCGAGAATTTCGCGGGCATTGTGATCAGCGACATCCGCTTGCCGGGCATTGATGGCCTGGAGCTGCTCACCCGCCTCAAGGCCCTGGATAAAAGCCTGCCGGTGGTGCTGATTACCGGGCATGGCGATATCTCCATGGCGGTCGGCGCGATGCGCAACGGCGCCTACGATTTCATGGAAAAACCCTTCTCCCCCGAACGCCTGGTGGACGTCGCCCGTCGCGCCCTGGAGCAGCGCGGGCTGGCGCGGGAAGTCTGGTCGTTGCGCCGTCAGCTGGCCGAGCGCGACGCCCTCGAGGGGCGCATCATTGGCCGCTCGCCCGCCATGCAGAACCTGCGCGAACTGATCGCCAACGTCGCCGACACCTCGGCCAACGTGCTGATCGAAGGCGAGACCGGCACCGGCAAGGAATTGGTCGCGCGCTGCCTGCACGATTTCAGCCGGCGCCATTCGCACCAGTTCGTCGCGTTGAACTGCGGCGGCTTGCCGGAGAACCTCTTCGAAAGCGAGATTTTCGGCCACGAAGCCAACGCCTTTACCGGCGCCGGCAAGCGCCGCATCGGCAAGATCGAGCACGCCCACGAAGGCACGTTGTTCCTTGATGAAGTGGAAAGCATGCCGATCAACCTGCAGATCAAACTGCTACGGGTGCTGCAGGAACGCACCCTGGAACGCTTGGGTTCGAACCAGAGCGTGGCAGTGGATTGCCGGGTGATCGCCGCCACCAAGTCCGACCTCGACGAATTGAGCCGCGCCAGTCAGTTCCGCAGCGACCTGTACTACCGCCTCAACGTGGTGACCCTTGAACTGCCGCCGCTGCGCGAACGCCGCGAAGACATCCTGCAGCTGTTCGAACATTTCCTGCAGCAATCATCCTTGCGCTTCGACCGTGCCGTGCCGGAGTTGGACAACCAGACCCTGTCGAACCTGATGAGCCACGACTGGCCCGGCAACGTGCGCGAACTGCGCAACGTCGCCGAACGCTTCGCCCTGGGCCTGCCCGCCTTCAAGAAAAGCGGCGCCAGCAGCGGTAACCATGGCCTGGCCTTTACCGAGGCGGTGGAGGCCTTCGAACGCAACCTGCTCAACGATGCCTTGCAACGCAGTGGCGGCAACCTGACCCAGGCCAGCCAGGAATTGGGGATGGCCAAGACCACCTTGTTCGATAAAGTTAAAAAGTACGGGTTGAGCCACTGATGGATCTATTCTTGAAAGCCGCTTTGGGCGCGGCAGTGGTGCTGATCCTGGCGGCGCTGGCCAAGACTAAGAACTATTACATCGCAGGGTTGGTACCGCTGTTTCCGACCTTTGCGTTGATCGCGCATTACATCGTCGGCAAGGGCCGCTCGGTGGACGATTTGAAGACCACCATCCTGTTCGGAATGTGGTCGATCATTCCGTATTTTGTGTATTTGGCGACGTTGTATGTGGTGGTGGATCGGATGCGGTTGGAGGCCTCTTTAGCCGTAGCGGCGATAGCGTGGTTGATGGCCGCAACCGTCCTGGTCAGCATCTGGGTACGCGTCCATTCCTGACAAAACACGGTCGAAATGTAGCTAACAGGGGATCAGCGTACGATCTTGTCGACTTGAATCCCCAGCTTCTTCAGGCGGTACCAAAAGCTCCTCTCGGATATTCCGATCTTCGCCGCCGCAGCAGCCTGCACACCACTACTCTCCTGCAATGCCGCCAGAATATAAGCTTTCTCCACCTCCGCCAGCGCCGCATCCAGGTCCTGGGGAATGCCCGGCCCCTCGCTGAGGATCGCCGCTACGCCGCCCTCGCTCGGCTTCGAGGCGAACAAATAACCCGGCAGGTCGATATCTTCGATCACGGGTGAGGCGGCCACGATGGTCGCGCGCTCCACGCAGTTCTGCAGCTCACGAATATTGCCCGGCCAGTGATACGCCGCCATGGCCTGCAACGCTTCGGCGCTGAAACCGGTAATGCGCTTGCCGGCCGTGGCGCTGAGGGTGTGGGCGAAGTGGCGAGCCAGGGGCGCGATGTCCTCCACACGCTCGCGCAAGGCCGGCAAAGGAATCGGGAACACGTTGAGGCGGTAATAAAGGTCTTCACGAAACTCTTTGTTAGCCACCGCCTCCAGCAGGTTCTTATTGGTGGCGGCGATCACCCGCACATCCACCTTGCGCTCGCGGGGGTCGCCCACCGGTTCGATCACCCGCTCCTGCAAGGCGCGCAGGATCTTGGCCTGTAACGCCAGGGGCATATCGCCCACTTCATCCAGAAACAATGTGCCTTTGTCGGCCTGCTGGAAGCGCCCTACCCGATCAGCCACGGCGCCGGTAAACGCGCCCTTGCGATGGCCGAACATTTCGCTTTCCAGCAAGCCTTCCGGGATCGCCGCGCAATTGACCGCCACGAACGGTTTGTCGGCCCGGCAGCCGTGTTTGTGGATGGCGCGGGCGACCATTTCCTTGCCGGTGCCGCTTTCACCCGTCAATAGGATGGTGGCGCTGCTGTCACGCACCGAGTCCACCGCTTGCAGCACCTTGCGAAACGCCGGGCTGTCGCCCACCAGGCTGTCGAACTGTGCGTGCTCATCCAGCTCGGCACGCAGGCGTGCGTTGTCGCGCATGATGTCGCGAAATTGCAGGGCCTTGGCCACGGTGATGTCCAGCTCGTCGATATCGAACGGCTTGGCGATGTAGTCGTAGGCGCCGTTGCGCATCGACTGCACGGCGTTTTTCACCGTGCTGTAGGCAGTCATCACAATCACCGGCACGTGCGGGTAGCGCACCTTGATCTCGGCCAGCAGCGCCGGCCCGTCCATGCCGGGCATGCGCCAATCGCTGATCACCAAGTCGATGTCTTCCTGCTCCAGCACCTTGAGCGCGTGCAGGCCGTTGCCGGCGACAAACACCTGCACCTCGTTCTGGCCCAGGGCCGAGGCAAGCAGGTCGCAGAGCTTGGGTTCGTCGTCGACTACCAGAATGTTATGCGTCATGACTGTCCTCGTCGTCTTCGCCCATTGCCGGAATGTACAGGCTGAACGTGGCGCCGGCATCTTTCTCGCTGGCACATTCGATGCTGCCGTCGTGACTTTCCATAATCGAATAGACTTTAGCCAGGCCCAGGCCGGTGCCGGAAGCCTTGGTGGTGACGAATGGCGTGAAGATACGCTCGACCATTTCCGCCGCAATACCCTGGCCGGTGTCGGCGATGCTGATCACCGTATTTTCGCCCACGGCGCGAATGCCCAGGGTCAGGCGTCCGCCTTCGGGCATTGCGTCGATGGCGTTGAGAATCAGGTTGAGGCACGCCTGCTTGAGCTGCTTGGCATCCGCGTAGATCGTCGCCCCCGGCGCCTGGTCGTCGATGTGTGCATCGATGTTATGGGTGGCCAATTCCGGGCCGCAGAAGCCGAGGATTTCCTCCACCAAGGGTCGCGTTGGCTGCAGCACGCGCAACGGTGGGTTGGGCTTGGCAAAGTCGAGAAACTCGGTGATCAGGTCGTTGATGCGGCTGACTTCACTGATCACGTATTCCAGGTGACGCTTGTCGGTTTCCGCCAGGTCAGCGCGACGGTGCAGCAGTTGCGTCGCCGTCTTGATGATCCCCAGCGGGTTGCGGATCTCGTGAGCCAGGCCCATGGCGACTTCACCCAAGGCATGCAGGCGATCACGCCGACGCAACTGGGCTTCAAGGTGATGCAACTCGCCCAGACGCTCGGTCATGTGGTTGAAGGTGCTGCTCAACTGCGCCAGCTCGTCGCCGCCGCTGACCTCCACGCGGTGCGCGTAGTCGCCGGAAATCACCGCGTTAACACCTTGGGACAGGTCGCGCAAAGGCTTGGTCAGGCGTCGCGACACCAACACCCCGGCCGCCAACGACAGCGCCGAACTGAGCAGGAAGATCAGCACGAACAGATTACTCTGGTTCACCAGCCCGACCAGGCTGGTGTGGCGCAGCAGGCCGCTGAAAATCACGCCTTGCAAGTCACCGGCATCATTGAAGATCGGCCAGTACAAACCGCTGTAGTTATTGGTGAACTGCTCGCTGGGCTGCCGGGTGGCGCGCATCGCGGTTTCAACGCTCTTGGGGATGCGCGAAGGGTGATCCTCAAACCGTTGGGTCGAGAAAATCTCGGAGAAACCGTCCGGGTTGGCCAGGTACAGGCGCAGGTCGAGGGAATGCACATCGGCCACGCTGGTGAGGAAACTGCTGTCCAGGTAAGTCCCGACCAGCAGCTCGTAATCAACGCCGTCCTGCGAGGTATCGAACGTCGAGACCACGATGCCGGTAGACACGCCCTCCACCTGCACAGTCTGCAACACCGTATTTTTGGCCAGGCTGATCTGCTTGACGATGTCGGATGCGGCGGTACTGAACACGACTTTTTGGTCACTGGTGCGAATCAACGCTACCACGTCGATATCAGTGGCATCGGCAATGTCGGCGGTCAGCCGGTCGTGTTTGGCGGCTTGCTTGTTCTCAGGCGGGCTGGTGTAGCGCAGGAACAATTTGGCCATGCGCGCGTTGTCATGAAGGATATCGCCGATCTCGTCCTTGACGATCTTGGTGGATTCCTGCAGCCAGATGCGCACGTTGCTGTCGAAGATCTGCGACAACGTAGTGGCGGCCAACTCCGCCGCGATCATGGTCGGGATCACACTGACCAACCAGAACGCCAGCACCAGCTTGCGCTGGACGCTCCAGCGCGAAATGGCAAAGGGGCGGGCTTTCTGGCGGGTCTTGGTGATCATCAGGTTTCGCTTATCGCAGCAGCCATGGCGGGGTCGGAACGGTCCGGTCGAATAAACACTTTTACAAGCTTGAGCAGGCCATTGACCAGCCGGTTGCGGTGGCGGAAAAACACACGGTTACCCTGGAACTCACAGCCCAGGCGCAGCTTACTGGCATACCCGGCCTGCCCACACTCATACAACGCAATATTATTCTGAATACAGTAGTCGACGTTGGTCAGCCAACTACGGAAGTACAGGTTGTAGTCGCGGGTGAACTCGACGTCATGCCCGAAAAACTTGTCCACCAGCCGTTGTTCGTCCACCAGCATCAGGTTGAACGCCACCAGTCGCTCGTCTACCCAGTAAAGAACACAGACCGCGCGCTGATCAAGCCGTTCGAGCACGCCGGTGAAGTAGCCGGCAGGCAGCCGTTCGAACTGCAACTCGGCGCGTGTCAGCGTGGCTTCGTACAGGCGCATGACTTCGGGCAGCACGTCGTCGATATTGCGCCGCCACTCCACCCGCGGCCCCGGCGCGCGCAGTTTGCGGCGCAGGTCCTTGCGGGTGGATTTGCCCAGCGAGCCGAGGTAAGCATCTACCGATCCATAAGGCAGCGGCAACACGCCGGTGGGCAGGCTCGGCATGCTTTGAAAGCCTGCCGCCCGGCAAGTCTCAAGCCAATAGGGGTCTCTGCTCGGCGCGTCCTTGACCGCCACCAGGCCGATACCAACGTCATCGGCATCCCGGCGCGCGGCTTCCAGCAGGTGCTTGAGCATCATCGGGCGGCGCGCATCCGCCACGCCACTGGCGAAACCCACGTCGCAACGTTCGGCCACCGGAGAGCCGAGGGCATACAACCCCAACTGCAAAAACCCGGGCCACAGCCGTTCTACACGCTCGGTCAGGCGCTTGCCGGCGCCCGATACCGTGGTGTCGAGGCGATAATGAGTAATGAACGCGGCGGCCACTGCCACCAGCGTGCCATTTTCGTAGACCGCCAGGTAACGCCACTGAAAATCATCGATAGCGGCGTTTTCCACGGCGACGTAATAGTCCCAGTCTTCCAGTGCTCCCGGGAAACAGTCGTTCCAGGCACTGCGCTGGATGGCCCGGATGGTTGGAAAGGCTTGGGTGGTAATCACGTATTCCCCTTATTTCTTTGGCGAACGCCGATCCAATGTGGGAGCTGTCGAGCCCCAGCGAGGCTGCGATAGCATCACCTCGGTTTCACTGATAGACCGAGGCGCCTGCATCGCAGCCTCGCTTAAGCTCGACAGCTCCCACAACGACCCGATTTGGCAGAACATAATGCGTGTGCTGTTCGATGAACTCGGCACTCAACTCGATCACCCGGCGGTATTGCAGGTCGACGGTGATCATGTGGTAGCAGTTGTCCAACAGAATCTTGGTCACCGGCCCGCCCAAGTGGCGCTCCACGTAATCGGCGTTCCAGCGGCTGGTGATGTCGTCCTCGATGGAATGCAACACCAGCGCGGGTACGTTGATCGATGGCATGCGCTTTTTGACCACGGCGTTCATCCAGTGCAATTCACGCACGGTCACGCCCTCCATCGTCAACAAACCCGCTTCGCTGCTTTCGCCCTCTTTCATCTGCCGTTCAACGATGGCCCGCAGGCGTTCGTTCTTGATGCCGTAGGGCGGTTTCTCGGTAAAGCGGAACAGGCGCACGCCGAATGGAATACGGATCAGCAACGGCGTGATGAACGCCATTTTGCTGATGCTCCAGCCGTCGTACTTGAGCGTGGTGGAGTACATCAGCAAGCCGGCGACCTGGCCTGGATGCTCCGACGCCAGGTACATCGACATCACCGCGCCCATCGACAAACCACCGACAAACACCTGCTCGTGCCGCTGTTTCACACCGACGAAGGTCTTGCGCACCCCTTCGTACCAGTCGCGCCAGCCAGTGGCTTGCAGGTCGCTGTTGTCACCGCAATGCCCGGCCAGGGTGGGCACATACACCGTGCAATTGCCCGCCTTGGCGAGGCCCTTCGCGACCTGGCGCAACTCCGTCGGGGTGCCGGTCAGGCCGTGGATCAACAGGACCCCGACCGGACCTTCACCGAGAACGAAACCGGCAGAACCTTCACCGAGGTCGATCTCTGCCTGGCTCACCGGTTGGTCGCCCGCACCAGCAGTTGTTCAAGCAACTTCAGGCCCAGTTCGATTTCCGGGTAGCTGATTTCCAGGGACGGTGCCAGGGTGATCACGTTTTTGTAGTAACCGCCTACGTCGAGGATCAGGCCGAGTTTCTGGCCATCTACGACCATGTCGCCTTTCATGCCTTCTTCGACCATGTAGTCCAGGGTCGCCTTGTCTGGCGTGAAACCGTCCGGGCCGCAGATTTCGCAGCGCAGGGCCAAGCCCAGGCCGTCGACGTCGCCGATGATCGGGAAACGTTTCTGCAGGTCTTGCAGGCCTTCGAGGAAAAACTTGCCCTTGGCCATGACCATCGCGCCGTAGTCGACTTCGTTGGTCATCTTGAACATTTCCAGACCTACCGCCGTGCCCAACGGGTTGGAGGCAAAGGTGGAGTGGGTCGAGCCTGGTGGGAAGATCTTCGGGTTGATCAATTCTTCACGGGCCCAGATGCCACCCAGCGGGTTGAGGCCGTTGGTCAGCGCCTTGCCAAAGACGATCACGTCCGGCTGCACGTCGAAGTGCTCGATCGACCACAGTTTGCCGGTGCGATAGAAACCCATCTGGATTTCGTCGGAGACCATCAAAATGCCGTGCTGATCCAGCACATGCTTAAGTTCGCGGTAAAAGTTCATCGGCGGGATCACGTAGCCGCCGGTGCCCTGGATCGGCTCGACGTAGAACGCTGCGTATTCACACTGATTGGTTTTTGGGTCCCAGACGCCGTTGTATTCGGTCTCGAACAAGCGCGCGAATTGCTGCACGCATTGGCTGCCGTATTCTTCCTTGGTCATGCCTTTAGGGCCGCGGAAGTGGTACGGGAACGGAATGAAGTTGGCGCGTTCACCAAAGTGGCCGTAGCGGCGACGGTAGCGGAAGCTCGAGGTAATCGACGACGCGCCGAGCGTACGGCCGTGGTAGCCGCCTTCGAAGGCGAACATCAGGCTCTTGCCGTTGGACGCGTTACGCACCACCTTCAGGGAGTCTTCGATGGACTGCGAACCGCCCACGTTGAAGTGCACGCGACCGTCGAGGCCGAACTTCTTCTTGGCGTCCACCGCGATCATTTCCGACAGCTCGATCTTGCCCTTGTGCAGGTACTGGCTGGCGATTTGCGGCAGGGTGTCGATCTGCTGTTTCAGCGCATTGTTCAGGCGCGGGTTGGCATAACCGAAGTTGACAGCCGAGTACCACATTTGCAGGTCGAGGTAGGCCTGGTCTTCGGTGTCCCACACGTAGGAGCCTTCGCAACGGCTGAAAATACGCGGCGGCTCGATGTAGTGAACGGTGTCGCCGTAGGAGCAGTATTTGGCTTCTTTATCCAGAAGGATCTGGTCTTCGGCGGTAGCAATACGGATATCAGACATGGTGGAAGAGTTCCTGATTGTCGGAAGAGGTGTTGAAGGTGGTGGCGTTGGCGGCGATGCCTTGTGGCAGCAGCGCCAGCAATGCAGGCACTTCGGCAAAGCTGTCGAAGCGCGCGTGAGGGATGTTGTTGGACACGCAGTAGTCGGCAAGGCTGCCCTTGGCGAAGACAAAGTCGGCGGTGGAGGCCACGCACATGTCGGACTTGCCGTCGCCGATCACCAGCACGCGCTTGTGGCGTGGGGTGGATTTGCACTTGCAGTTGCCGGACGCGGCACGGCAGGCGTCGCTGGCGTACGGGAAGTCGATGCGCCAGCTGTTCTGGTCGACCTGGCGCAGGCGGTTGGCGAGGATCGGCAGCAAGCTCACGTAGTTGCGCGAGAGGATCCGCGCGATGCCCTGCTCGATGCCGTCGCTGACCACTTCGATGGACGCGCCCAGGCCGATCACGTGATCGACGAAGTCCGGGAAGTCCGGGTCAATCTCCACGCTGTCGAAATACGCCAGCAGTTCGGAGGGCGTCGCCTTGATCAGCGCCAGTTGGCGGCTCAGGCATTCGCGTGAACCGATGTGCCCATCCAGCCATTCCTGTTCGATGGTTTCCCACTCGGGGCCGGCGAAGCGTTGGAGGACGTTGTCGATGACATCGGTGGGAGTAATGGTCCCGTCGAAGTCACACACGATATGCCAGTGGATCATCTACGTTTACCTTGTAAGGGCGCGCTCAGTGCGCTTGCACAAGGGGTAGAGCAGAGAGTGTGCCAACTGGCCGGCGCCCAGCAGGGCCGGGGCTTTGCCTGATATTCCAAGGCAATATGTGTCGTGCAAGCTACAATTTTTGTAGCTTGCTACAAACAAGATGAGTGCTTGCGTACAGGAGGCCCATCGCGCGTTCATGCGTGCCTGTCCAGACGAGGAAACGGCTCCATGCTCAAGGCTACTTCTGCTGTATTCGCCGGTTTACTGGGGCTGTGTGGCTTCTCCAGCACGGTCCGGGCCGATGCAGTCACCGGCGAAGTGGGCGCGGGCTTCAGCTACCAGCCCCACGACCCCAGCGGCAGCCGCTATGAAACACGGCCCGTGCCGTACCTGGATCTGGACTGGGGCAGTGTCAGCCTGAGCACCGATGACGGCTTGACCTGGAGCGCGCTGAACACCAACGGTCTCACTGCCGGCCCCTATATCAATTACCTGCAAGGACGCACCTCCAATGGCTCGCTGCAAGGTTTGCGCAATGTATCGGACATGGCTGAGGTAGGCGGCTTCATCCAGTACGCGCCCGCCGACTTCTGGCGCATTTATGCCCGGTTGGGCCAGGCCGTGGGCGGCGGGCATTCGCAAAGCGGCGCGCTGGGCAAGCTCGGTGGCGAACTCGGGTACCCACTGGGCGGCGGGATCATCGGCAGCACCGGCCTGGCGGCGAACTTCGCCGACGCGCGCCAGACCCAGACGTATTTTGGGGTAGATGCCAATGAATCCGCGGCCTCCGGGATTCGCCCGTACAACGCCAGTGGTGGTTTCCAGAACGTCACGCTGACCCAGAGTTTCGAGTTCCCGCTGGACGCAAAATGGTCGCTGCTGACCAGTGCCAGTTGGGTGCATTTGGTGGGCTCAGCGGCGGACAGCAGCATCGTCAAGCAAACCGGCGACGTGAACCAGGGCCAGGTGCAGACGGCGATCAGTTACAAATTCGATTAATTCCGTAGCAACTGTCGAGAGAGTGGGAGAAACCTCAGTTCTCTTCGCCTTCGGCCAACAGCGCAATCCCGCCAATAATCACCGCCACCCCCACCCAGTGCAGCGGGCTGATATGTTCCCCCAGCCCCAGCCACGAACCGAGCAACACCACCACAAACACCAGTGAACTCAGCGGGAACGCCAGGGACAGACTGCTGCGCCGCAGGATCAGCATCCACACGAAGAACGCGCCGATGTAGCAGGCTATGGCCGCCAGAATGCCTGGGTTGCGGGCCACCTCACCCAGCCACTGCCAGTTGAAATCCATCTGCCCCAATTGATTACCGGCCACTTTGGTAAACAACTGGCCAGCGCTTTCGGTACAGATCAGCAAGGCCCACAACACCACGGTGCCGAAGCGCCCGTGCAGCCATCCGGTATTCATCGTTTGCGTACTCATGCCTGACTCCCTGCAATGGCCACCAACATCACACCCAGCGTAATCACCAGCGTGCCCATCCAACGGCGGCGGCTGACGGTTTCGCCCAGCACCACCTTGCCCGCCAGTACCACCCCGCAATAAGCCAGCGCCGCCGCTGGAAACAACAGGCTCAAAGGCGCACGCGACAGGGCTTCAAGCCAGACGAAAAACTCGACGACATAGGCGCCGATCCCGGCCCACAGCAACGGCGCATTAAACACCTGGCCCCAGAACGCGTTCAGGCGGAAACCGCCGTCCAGCTCGGGTAAACGGTCCAGGCCGAGCTTGAAACACAGTTGGCCGATCACATCGAGCACGATGGAAAACGCCACCAGCAACACCACAGTCAACGTCACGCAAACAGCTCCTCAAACAGGTCGATCAGGGCTTCATTGGTCGCCGCATTGCGCTGCAGATCCTCTGCGCTCCAGCGCTCGGGCGGTGGCTGGTCGGACTTGGCCTCCCAGCGCTTGAACGCATTGCTGAACGCCGGTGTGGCGAACTCGCCGCACACGTCGATACCGATGATGCGTTTGCGCGCCGCCAACGCCCGCAGGGCTTGCAGCAGGTGGGTCAAGCGCATGCCGCCCTGGTCCCAGTTGGTGGCCGCGTCTTCGCTGGCCAGCACATCCTTGTCGAGGGTGATCCAGATCGCTTCGGTGGGCAGGCTGCTGATCATCTGATCGAGGAAAGCGGCCCAGTCCAGCTCAGCCAGGTTGCGCCAATGCAGGTGGTCTTCGCGCTGCTGATGGCCGGCGCCATCCCCCACCCGGCCCCAGACTTTCGACGGCGGATGCTGCCAGGGAAACAGCTGCAAGTGCCCGCGCTTGAGCGCCCCGAGGTTGCCGCCACGCAGTTGTGGGTTATGCAGGTCATCGCTGCACGGGCCTAGGGTGACGATGCGTTTGATCGCCGGCATTTTCAGCGCACGGTTGACCCAGGAGCCACAGTGACGCTTGGGCGCAAAGCGTACCCAGTCGGGGTGGTTATCGAAGTGGATGAGGCTGATGGGTTCTTTCAAGTCGGCGAGAAACGCCGGCGTCAGGTGGTGATAATCGCCGGAGCCGACAAACAGGATTTCCGGCCGCGCATCCTTAGGCCGAGGCCGCAGGGCCAGGCGTTCAGCGAAGCGCTTCCAGGTTTTTTCGGTAGACCACAGGCGCAGCTTGGGGCCCAGGTCCAGCAGGTCGATACGCGTAGCACGGCCGCTGGCCAAACGCCGGGCAATCGGCGCCTGGCCGGTGAGGCTGTGGTCGAGGTCAAGAATGTTCAAGGCAGTGTTCCCCTAGGGCTTTAGGGGGTCAATGCAAGGGACGGGCCAGCGTTTATCTCAAGAACGACACAGATCAAAATGTGGGAGCTGGCTTGCCTGCGATGGCGGCCTCTGGGCTGACCATGCGGTGTGGTTGGAATGAGTACATATCCATTTCTGCGGTAACGGCTACTTAGGGTTTCGCCCTTACGGCGAGTC